>DATLVT010000899.1:0-8621 GCA_035577105.1 Polyangia bacterium | reverse complement strand
TGGGGCTTGACCTCCGCAGCGAAATGGGCGACGTCCGCGACAGCGAACACGTCGGCCGCTTTGTCGCCGAGGTGCGCCCGGAGATCGTCTTTCACCTGGCCGCCCAGCCTCTGGTGCGGCTGTCCTATCAGCAACCGATGGAGACTTACGCCGTCAACGTGCTGGGGACGCTGGCGGTGTACGAGGCGTGCCGGGCGGCGGGCGGCGTGCGCGCCATCGTCAGCATCACGACCGACAAGGTCTACGAGAACCGCGAATGGCCATGGGGCTACCGGGAAAATGATCCGCTGGGCGGACACGATCCCTACAGCGCATCCAAGGCCTGCGCCGACCTGGCCAGCATCAGCTATCGACGCAGCTTCTGGCCCATCGAGGCGTACGGTCGCAGCCACGAGACGCTGCTCTCCACCGTCCGCGCCGGCAACGTCATCGGCGGGGGTGACTGGGCGACGGATCGGCTGGTTCCGGATCTGATGCGCGGGGCGGCCGCTGGCGTCGAGGCGGTCCTGCGCAATCCCGGCTCGACCCGCCCCTGGCAGCACGTGCTGGAGCCGCTGGCCGGTTACCTGCTGCTGGGGCAGCGGCTTTTTCAGGGGCGCGCGGACTGCGCGCAAGCCTTCAACTTCGGCCCGGCCAGCGAAGGGCTCCTGACGGTCGAGCAGGTTGTCGTGGCGCTGAGAGAGGCGTGGCCCGCGGTCCGCTATCGCGTCGAGCGTTCACCGACGGCGCCGCACGAGGCCGGCCTGCTGGGGCTGGACTGCGCGCTGGCCCGCTCGGTGCTGGGCTGGCGTCCAGTCTGGGATGGCGGACCCAGCTTCCGCCACACGGCGGCCTGGTATCGCGCCCATCACGAAGAGAAGCAGGTTCTCAGTCGACGCCAGCTGGCGGCTTTCGTTGCGACGTCAAAGGAAAGGTCATGAGCCGATCGGGCCGACGAGCCATCATCCTGCTGTGCCTCCTCGCCCTGGGCGCCTGGCGGGCGCCCTCAGGCGCGCAAGCGGCGCCCAAGTCGACGTCGAATCCGCTGGAGACGTTCCTGGCCCAGGGAAAGAACAGGGAAGGGCTGGAATGGTTGGGTTCGTTCGGCCACGGTACGCCCGACGAAGTTCGGTACCGCGGGCTGTTTCATCACGGCCTCGCCGAACCCGATGCCACGTTGCAGTCCCTGGTGCCGTATTACCGCGCGCACCCTGACGACGACGTGGTGGCGCTGGCGGTGGCGGAGGCCAGCCTGTGGAAGAAGGACTACAAGACGGCGGTGACCGTGCTGGGCCAGCTTCGCCAGCCGGACGCGCCCCAGGCGCTTCGCGTGCGCGGCCTGATGCTGGAACAGGTCGGGCGGCTGCCCGAGGCGCTGGCTCTCTACAACCAGGCCATCCCGCGCCTGCCGCTGCCGTGGGGCACGATGGAGCGAAAGGCGCTGGTTCTCTCCTGGCTCAAGCGTTTCGACGAAGCCGCCGTCACCTTCAAGGCCGTCGTGGCCAGCAAGCAAGCCAGCCTGGGATTGCGGCAGCGGTGCCGCGTCCGGCTGGCCGAATTGACTGCCTGGAACAAGGACTTTGACGGCGCGCTGGGCCAGTTGGCCGTCTTGTTAAAGGAGGAGCCGCGCCAGGTCGACGCCCTCATGCTGACCGGCCAGATCCTGGAATGGCAGGGCGACTTCGCCGACGCCAAGAAGACCTACTCGCGGGTCCTGGCCATCGACGCCGGTCAGGCCGAGGCGCGCCTGCATCTGGACAAGCTGCTCTGGGTCAAGTGAATGGATCTGGAACCGCAGCCCCTGACCTGGCCTGGCCGAGCGCTGCTGCTGGCCGTCATCGCCTTCGGTATCTTCAGCGTGCTGTACCTGGCCGATTTCTGGTTCTTCAGCACCGCGCGCCGCCACCCCATCTACTTCGCCCTGCTCAGCTTCGCGATCTTCTGGGGCGTCTATCGCAGCTTGATCAACTGGTACATCTACTTCTTCATCACGCCGCCCGCGTCGCGGCTGGCGACGCGCGACTACAGCGTCGACGTCCTCATCACCGCGATGCCGGGCGAGCCCTTCGCCATGTTCGAGGAGACCTTGACCGCGGTGCAGGCCATGACCCACGCCCATCACACCTTCCTGCTGGACGGCGGCAACGATCCCGCGCTGCGCGCGCTGTGTGAGCGGCTGGGCGTCCAGCACGTCAACTGCGTCGGCGTGGGGGGCGCCAAGGCCGGCAAGATCAATCACTGTCTGGAGCTCCTTGCGAAGTCGGAGGTTGTCTTCATCGTCGATCCCGACCACCGGTCGCGGGTCGATCTGCTGGAACGCGCGCTGCCGTGGTTCGACGATGCCAAGGTCGGTTTCGTCCAGGTGGTGCAGGCCTATTACAACGCCGACGAATCGTTCATCGCCGACGCCGCCGCCGAGCAGACGTTCGGGTTTTACGGTCCCACCTTGCTGGGGCTGAACGGCCTGGGCATCCCCACCGCCATCGGCGCCAACTGTATCTTTCGGCGGGCCGCGCTTGACTCGATCGGCGGCCACGCCGTCCATCTGGCGGAGGACGCCCTCACCTCGATGCGTCTGCACGCGCAGGGCTGGCGCTCGGTCTATCTGCCGTACCGTGGCACCTCGGGGCTGGTGCCGGCGGATCTGGGATCGTTCTTCAAGCAGCAGTTCAAGTGGTCGACGGGGATGTTCTATCTGCTCTTTCGCGAATATCCGAAGCTGTTTCGCCGGTTCGATCTGACCGCCAAGCCTCATTATTTCTTCGCGGGTACGTTCTATTTCAACGGCCTGGCCACCTTCTTGACGCTGGTCCTGCCCATCTGGTTTCTCTTCTTCAAGGTCTTCGCCGTCGAGTTTCCGCTGGACGAGTTCGCCCTGCACCTGTTTCCGTACGCGGCGTCGACGGTCTTCACCTACGCCCTGGTGCAAAAGTGGTACACGCACAGCTCCGAGCGGCGCGTGCCCTGGCGATCGCTGGTGCTGGAGAAGGGGACCTGGCACGTCTATTTGATGGGCATGATCTCGGGCCTGCTCAACCGGCGGGTCGAGTACCTGCCCACGCCCAAAGGCCCGCTCAATCGCGCGCGGTCGCCCTGGCTGGTTGCCCCGCACCTGGTGGTGATGGTCCTGTCGGCGGCAGCGATCGTTTTCGCGCTGGCCACCTATCCGCGACTGGACGATGGTTCGTTGCTGATGATCGGCTTCGCCGCGCTGAACATCGTCCTTCTGACGCCCATCACCGGGATCGCCCTGTTTCCCGGCTGGAACTGGCGGGGAGCCCGTGGGACCACGTAAGCGCTGGGCCGCGCTGTTCGTCGCGTCGCTGCTGGTGGCTTACTGGCCGCTGTCACGCCGGGGCGAGCCGGCCCTGCGACGGGCCTGGTTCCGGGTGGTCACCCGCGCCCTGGTCACCGACGCCCGGGGCCTGACGCCGCCCGCGGGAAAGATGTGGTTGGGCGCCAGCCGACCGGAGCTGCCACAAAGCCTGTACGGAATCTACGAGCTGGAATCAACCCTGGGCCAGCCGGTGGCCATCGCGTCATTTTATCAGGCGTGGGGCGACGGCCCGGAGCACCAGTTTCCCGGGCAGGTGCTGCGCAACCTGCACAAGGGCGACTATCTGCCCCTCATCACCTGGGAGCCATGGTTGAGCGCCTTCTCGCGCTGGAATGGACAGGAGCCGCGCGGTTCGCTGCGGCTCATCGCCGACGGCGCCGTGGATGATTACATCCGCGCCTGGGCGCAGCAGGCCGTTCGCTTCGGGCGGCCACTGCTGTTGCGACCCGGTCACGAGCCCACCAATCCCTGGTACAGCTGGTCGCCCCAGCAGGGCAATTCAGCGGCCGATTACCGCCAATTCTGGGCCCGCTTGCGCCGCATCTTCGCGGAGGAGGGCGCTCGAAACGTGCTGTTCGTCTGGACGCCGTTTGGCCTGGCCGAGAACGATTGGTTTCCTGGCGCAGCGGCCGTCGATTGGATCGGCTTTGACATTTTCAATTACGGAGGATTGTCCCAGCAAGGGACCTGGCTGGATTTCTACAGCCTGACCAAGCTTTACTACGACGCGTACCGGAGTCTCGGTCCGCCGTTGATGATCGCGGAGGCGGCCACCAGCTCCGCCGGTGGCAACAAGGCAGACTGGATCCGGGACATGTTCCAGGCCGTCGCTCAGGACAATTTTTCGCACCTTCGCGCCCTGGTGCTCTTCGATCAACCGGGCGGAAAGACCGGCAGCGGCTTGCCGGTGGACTGGAGCGTCGGCGAGGTCGCCGGCGCGTTCGATTTCAAGACCAAGCAACGCGCGCTTGTCGCCCGCTTTACTCGTTAAAAGGAGCCACCACTATGACGAACATGTCTGGCAAAGACAGCCTCCTGGCCGCGACCACGATGGCCGTTCTGTGTGCTGCGATCGGGGTCGGTTGCAGCCGTTCCGTGACGGTCGACGGAAATAGCGGTGGCGGCTTCGGCGAGACGGGCGGCGCGGTGGGCTCCGGCGGAGACAGCCCCGCGCGCAGCGGCGGCGCCGGCGGCGAAGGCGGCGGGAACGTCGTCGGCTCTGGCGGCAAGAGCGGCGCCGGGGGGGCCGGTCCCACCAATGGAGGGGGTGGCTCGACCGTCGGTGCCGGCGGAGGCCACGACGGCGGATCGCCCGACACCGTGCTGACCGGCAATCCGCTGATTGACGAGATCAATCAGAACAACCCCGCCGCCGCCGCCATGATCTCGCAACCGGAGATGCTGGCGACGCTGACCGACATCCAGCTTCCCTCCGTCGGCAGCGACGGTGTCTCCATCCTGCAGTACGCCGCCGGCGGCTCATCGGCGGTGGTGCTGCACGCAGACTGGGCTGACCATTCCGGTCTCTGGTACGGGACCTCGGCGGCCCGTTATGCGTACACGGCGGCCAGCGGCACCCACCACCTGAACCTCCTTTATCTGGCCACGACCTATGACATCTACGATGACGGCAACCTCACCGAGCTCTCCGGCACGCCGATGACGTACAAGGAGTTCTTGACCGCCAACGCCAACGGTTATGCCTGGGTCGACTACGAGAACAAGAGCCGCGCGCCCGGCGCGACCAATCTCGGAAAGATCGTGTTTCAAACCTGGGCGGGGGCGCGCACGGCTTTGACCGACGCCCTCCGCTATCGGTCGCGGCCCGACCTGTCGGCCGACCACGTCGCCTTCGTCGAATACGCCAGCACCGCGCCGGGGACCATCGGGCAGATCGTCGCCCAGCCCGTTTCCGGCGCCGCCGCCGTCACAGCGGCCCCCAGCGCGCACCACCAGGATCGCCCGGCCATCGACGGTCCCTGGGTGGTGTGGGAGGAATATCTCAGCACCACCGACGCCGTCATTCGCGCCCGGAACCTCTCCACCAGCGAGGTTCGCAGCCTCAGCGCCAGCACCGGCTTTCGCACCAACGCCGATATCCAGGGAACGCGGGTGATCTGGGAAGATCAGCGCAGCGGAAACGGCGACATCTACCTGACCGACCTGGCCACCAGCACCGGCGAGGTCGCGGTGATCACCGGCAGCGGCCACTCGTCGGGCGCGCGCCTGACGCCGGACGGGCTGGTCTGGACCGAGAGCGCGGGGGGCAAGGTGGCGCTGTTGCGCGCCCGCTGGGCGCGGTAGTCACGCCCCGCGGACGAGACCCTCGGTCGTCGCAGTCACTTCCAGGTCTTCCAGGGAGCGCGCCCCGCCGCCCACATGGCCTCCAGCTGGGAGCGATCCCGCAGCGTATCCATCGGTTGCCAGAATCCGGGGTGCAGGTACACCGCCAGCTGACCGTCGCGCGCCAGGCGTTCCATGGGCTCTTTCTCCCAGACTGTTTCGTCTCCCTGGACGTAGTCGAGCACCTTGCGTGAAAGGACGAAGAAGCCGCCGTTGATCCAGCCTCCGTCGCCGATCGGTTTCTCCAGAAAGCCGGTGGCGCGGGCGCCTTCGATCTCCAGCGCGCCGAAGCGACCGGGGGGCTGCACACCCGATACGGTCGCCAGGGTCCCCTGCGCGCGGTGGAAGGCCAGCAGCGCGCGAACGTTCAGGTCGGCGACTCCGTCGCCGTAGGTCAGCATGAACTCGTCGTCTTCAATATAACGGGCCACGCGCTTGACGCGGCCCCCGGTGCTGGTGCCATCGCCGGTGTCGACCAGCGTGACCCTCCACGGCTCGGCCTGGTTCTGGTGAACCTCCAGGCGGTTGTTCGCCAGGTCAAATGTCACGTCGGACATGTGAAGGAAGTAGTTCGCGAAGTACTCCTTGATCACGTAGCCCTTGTACCCAAGACAGATCACGAAGTCGGTGAACCCGTGCTGGGCATAGATCTTCATGATGTGCCACAGGACGGGCCGGCCACCGATCTCGACCATCGGTTTGGGCCGGACGGAGGTCTCCTCGCTGAGGCGGGTGCCCAGCCCACCTGCCAGTATCACCACTTTCATCGTCGCGGCATCATCCATGCTGGCGTGGCGGCTGGCAAGACGCGATCGGTGACGGTCTGGTGCTTGCACCAGTGCTCACATATCCCGTGGCTGTGCCGGGATAACCACAGGTCGTTCATCAGGACCCTGTCCGCAAAGGTTCGTCCGGTGAACGGAACGGTGCAGCTCGCCGCCGCGAGAGGGCGGGGGTGTACCCGGGCTGGCGAGGCACAGATCTAGCAACGTCGGGCTGCAGGCAGCACGCAGCTCACGTCGAACGACCGTCGGTGCCAGTGTTCGGTCCTGGTCGTCGGACGACGGTCTGGCGATGGTTCAAGTTTTTCGAATGGGTCGCCGATGGCTGGGCGCGTCTGCCGTCTTTCCGAATACCTATCCTTCCGGAGACTAGGACATGATCAATCGCCTTAGTGCCGTCGCCTTCTCTGCCCTTGTTCTTGCCGCTTCCTGCTCCAAACAGATCTCCGGACCGACGCCGACAGTGGCCGGTGTGGCGCCGGCGGCTATTTGTCAGGCCCAGTTGACCACCACCGTGCAGTTATCCGGCGCCGGTCTGTCACCGCTTTACGAAGGAGCGCTGGCGACGGGCAAACTGGATCTCCCCAGCATCACCCTGGGAAAGGTGCAGGACATCGGCGGCGTCGCCATGTCCGGCGCGCCCGTGCCGATACCGGACGATCCGACCATGCCGGCCTCTTCACACGTGCGCTGGCTCAGCCAGCAGATGATGTCTTTCGACGTCACGCCCGACCTGATGCTGCAGACCGGCCTTTACGACGTGGTGGTGGCCAACGCCAACGGCAAGAGCGGAACGTTCCCGGGCGGTCTTCTGGCCGTGCCGCCGCCGGCGGTGACGTCGCTGGTCACAGATCTGGTCTGCGGTGAACAGGAGAACGTTCTCGAGCTGAGCGGTGATTTCTTCATCACCACCACCGCCGGCGGCAAGCCCAAGGTTCAGGTGGGAACCCTGTCGCTGGATCCCAGCGCCGTCTCCGACTGCCGGAACCTGCCCGGCACCAGTGGTTTGGCGGCGTGCAAGACCATGAAGGTCACGCTGCTGGCCGGCCAGTTAACGCCGGGCAGCTACCCGGTCAAGGTCACCAACCCGGACCCGGTCGGTTGCGTCTCCACGGAGGTCGCCAGCCTGACCGTCGTTCCGGCGCCTGCCATCACCACCCTGGAGCCCGAGGTGGCCTGCTCCGCCGACGGCGACGTGAACGTCACCATCACCGGGACCGGGTTCCTGAACGTCGACGGGCATTCGGCCGGCGTCGCCTTCGGTGCCATGTCGCTGCCGGGGAAGACCGACAGTTGCACCGTGCTGCCCGGTCCGCGCGAGCTCGTCAATGTCTGCACCAAGCTGACGTTCGCCATCCCCAAGAACACGCCCGGCGGCACAACGACCGTCGCTGTGCGCAACCCCGACCCGGTGGGGTGTCTCTCGTCGTCCAAACCATTCACGCTGTTCGACCGCCCGGTGGTGACGTCAGTGCAGCCGGGCGCGCTGTGCTCGCTGACGCCGCAGGTGGTGCTGATGCTGACCGGGAGTAATTTCGTCACCATCGCGGCGGCGGTCCCCTCGGTCGCCATCGGCGCCAAGACCTACGTCCCCGTCGTCGCCGCCGCTTCATGCACCGACGTCCAGGGGACCACGCAGCCGACCAAGATCTGCACGTCGATGACGGTGACCGTGGCCCCCAAGGATCTGCAGACGGGAAAGCAGGCGGTGGTGGTCACCAACCCGGCGCCGGTGGGCTGCGGGTCGGATGGCACCAGCCAGGTGGAGATCACCACGCCGCCGGTCCTGACCGCGGTGGCCCCGGCGCGCGTCTGTGCCGGTGACGCCACGCTGAACCTCACCGGGTCCAACTTCGCGGCCAACGCCACGGTGACCCTCAACGGAACGGCGGCGCGTACGGTGACAGTCAACGCGGCCGGCACCGCGGCGGTCGCCGCGTTTGGCGGAGGCCTCTCTCCCGGAGGGCCCTTCACCGTCACCATCTCCAACGGCTCGGGCTGCGATGCCAGCCTGAACGGCGCGGTGACGGTCGTCCCCGGGCCGCAGGTCTTCTTCGTCGATCCCGACGTCGTCTACAACGGCCTTAATTTGCAGGCCACGGTGTACGGGACCGGTTTCACCGAGCCGGTGACCGTCGTCGAGATGTCCCTCAACGGCACCAACTGGACCGCGCTGACGT
>DATLVT010000898.1:0-2485 GCA_035577105.1 Polyangia bacterium | reverse complement strand
CTGGCCCACGGTATTTCAGCCCAGGACGTGGTGGGCGGCGCGGTGGCGCTGGCCCAGGCGGCGCCGCTGTTTCCACCGGGCACCGTCCACCTTGCCGTCATCGATCCCGGTGTCGGGTCGCCGCGCGCCGGCCTGGTCATCGAAGCGGGGGGCAGCTTTTTCGTCGGGCCCGACAACGGCGTGCTGTCGCTGGCGGCGCGCGCTCCGCGCCGTGCCTTTCGCATCGAGTCGCCCCAGTTTCGCCGCGAATCGGTCAGCCCCACCTTCCACGGCCGCGACATCTTTGCGCCCACCGCCGGGCGGCTGGCCGCCGGGGCCCGCCCCGACGAAGCCGGGCCCGAGCTGTCGTCGGTGATGGAGCTGGGGGCGCCCACCTTGCGTCACCTTGCCGACCACGTGGAAGGCACCGTCATTCACGTCGACGGGTTCGGGAACTTGATCACGTCGATCACCGGCGATCTGATCCCCGTCGCCGCCGGCGACGGGCCCATCGCCGACGTGGAGGTCGAGCTGGAGGGCGGCGAGGGGAAGTTCCACCCCATCCTGGCCCGCACGTTCTCGGACGTTGAACCGAACCGATTGGTCGCCTATATCGGAAGCGGAGGGCAACTGGAGATCGCCTTGCGCAACGGTTCGGCGGCACGCTTCACGGGCGCCGCCCGGGGCAGCCCGGTGCGGATGCGGGGGCTGTCGTGAGCGTGAGCGTCCGGGCCTGGGCGGTGGCGGCGTTCAGCGTCGCGCTGATGGCCATCGGCAGCGGCTGCACGGTGGGCAGCGGCGTCGGGGCGGCCAGTGGCGATGTCTACGTCTTCAGCTGCAGCTGCACCGCCTTCGAATGCTCGGGCGGCACCGACATGGGCTCGCTCAGCATGCCGGCGCCGTTCGATCTGTCGCCCCACTTCTTTGCCGGGGAGCCCATCGACGACATCTCGCGGGCCAGCATTGCCAGCAACCGCTTGATCACGCGCATGCAACGCACCGGCAACCGGATCGAAGTCAACGACACGCTGTATTTCGACATCCAGAGCGCCTACGAGATCGCGCGCTGTGTTCGGGGGCGCACCGTCGGCGGCCAGCCCGACTGGGACACCTCGGGCTGGTGCGACTGGACGGGCGGGCAGGGCGGCAACGTCATCGCGGAGCGACCGCGGATCATGATCGGGCCTCAGCTTCCCGTGCGATCGTCGCTGTCGCTGATGTACTCGTGCAACTTCGCCCGGGTGGTGGGCGTGGCCGTCGACGGTTCGTGGATCGAGTTTCAGGATTTCGGCAGCGCTGCCCAGCCCGAGCTGCCGCCCGAGATGCGCAGCCAGGTCCTGGGCAGCTTCAAGGTCGATTTCGGTTCGCGGCTGCGCGCCAACTTTCACATCGAGCTGGACGACGAGCGCCGGATCGCCGCCATGAAGACCTTCGATCCGATCCCCATGCAGGAGATCAAGGGTTCGCTGACCGGCTCCTTTGATTTCGATCTCGAGCGCGGTCGCGCCGCGCAGCTTTTCCCGTAACCGCGGCGGGCCGCCGTGGACGACCTCTTCGTCGAGATCGAATCGCTGGCGCCCGGTGGCGACGCCGTTGGCAAGCAGCAGGGCGGCGGCGACAGCGACGGGCGCGTCACGTTCGTTCCCCTGGCCGCGCCGGGCGAGCGCGTGCGGGCGCGCATCGTCCGCGCGCAGGGGAGGGTGGCCTGGGGCGAACTGCTGGAGATCCAGCGCGCCGGTCCCGACCGCGTGCCACCGCCCTGTCCGCTGTTCGGCGCGTGCGGCGGCTGCCAGTGGCAGCACGTCACCATCGAGGCCCAGCGCGCCGCCAAGAAGGTGATCGTCGAGCGGGCGCTGGGGATCGCGATACCGCCGGTGATCGCCGCCAGCCGGCCGTTCGGTTACCGCGATCGCGCCAAGCTGGGTGTGGGCGGCGGCGCCGTCGGTTTTCGAGCCCCGCGCTCGCATCAGATCGTGGACGTCCCGGCTTGCCCGCTGTTTTCCCAGCGACTGGCCCGCGCGCTGCCGGCGGTGCGCGCCCTGGGTGCGCGCCTGCCTGACGGCGCCGAGATCGACATGCAGGCCGGCGACGACGGTGTGGTCATCGACGTGGCCCACGTCGACGGCGCCGGCGCGGCGCACGCCCGGCGCGAATGGGATCGCCTGTCGGCGGGCGGCGTCGTGGGGTTGAGCCTGGCCGGCAAGCCCACGCACGGCGCGACCAGCGTCAACGTCGCGGAGCCCCAATCACCGCCGCTGCCCGCGTCGGCCAGCGGTTTCGCCCAGGTGGGCCACGAGGCCAACGGCGTCCTGGTGGCGACGGTGATGGAGGCCGTGGGGCCCAGCCCCGGTCACGTCGTCGAGCTGTACGCCGGCAGCGGAAATTTCACGCGCCACCTGGTGGCCGTCGCCCAGCGCGTCTGGGCGTACGAAGCCGATCCCGCCGCCGTCGAGCGGGGCCGCCGGGCGGTGCCGCAAGCGACCTGGGGTCTGGGCACGCCGAAGCC
>DATLVT010000897.1:0-9010 GCA_035577105.1 Polyangia bacterium | reverse complement strand
CGTCTCCGGTGGGGGCGCCGCGGGCGGTGCCGTGCTGGCGAGGGGCGGCGGCGTCGGCGCTGGCGCCGGCGTCGTCACGGGCGGCGCGGTCGGGACGCTGGGGCCGCCGGGGTTCGACGAGCCGGGTAACGCCGGCTGGATGGTGTGCGTGGGCGGCGAGGTCTGGGTGGCCGTCTTCTGGTCGACCAGCTTTTCCAGCTGCGCGATCTTTTCCTCGATGTCGGCGCGGTTGGGCGGCTTGGGGTTCTTGCGCAGGTAAGTCCGGTAAAAGCGCAGGGCCTGCTCTGGATTTCCGGCCAGGCGATACGACTGGGCCAGGTTGTAAAGGAACGCCGGATCGTTCTTGGCCTCGTAGGCCGCCTCGAACTCCTTGATGGCGTCCTGGTATTTCCCCAGGTCGAAGAACGCCGTTCCCTTCTGGTAGTGCTCGCGAGCGGCGGCGGTGGCCGCGGTGTCCTCCGCGCGCGCCGGGGCCGATGCGATCAGCCAACCAAGAACAATCGCCACCACCGTTAGGGAAGTCAGAAAGCGGGGGAGTCTAGGCATGGCAGAGCGTCATTATCGCCCAGTTTGGGCGACCCGTGAACCTTTTATCCCCGCGGTTTCAGCGCGGGATGAAGTGTCCCGCCGCCGCTTCCAGCCGGCGGAAGTCTTCGATCTGAGCCAGAAACACCGGGACGATCTCCGGATCGAACTGCGAGCCGATACAGCGCTCCAGCTCGCCGCAGGCCACTTCGTGGGGCAGGGCCTTGCGATAGGCGCGGTCGGAGGTCATGGCGTCGTACGCGTCGGCGACGGCCACGATGCGGCCGATGAGCGGGATGTGATCGGCCATCAGCCCCTGCGGGTAACCCGACCCGTCCCACGCTTCGTGGTGGCAGTAACAGCCGGGGACGATGTCGCGCATGAACGGGATTGGCTCCAGGATGCGTTTCCCCTTGGCCGGGTGTGACCGGAACATGGCCAGCTCTTCAGGGGTCAGCTTGCCGGGCTTGTTCAGCTTGTCGTTGCGGATGCCGATCTTGCCCACGTCGTGCATCAGCCCGACCTTGACGACGGTGTCGATCTCGGGCTCGGGCAGGCGCAGGCCGATGGCGATGAGGCGGGCGTACATGGCCACCCGCTCTGAATGGCCGCGGGTATAGCGATCCGATTCCTCCAGGGCGTGGGCAAATCCGATGATGGTCTGCTTGAAGTTCTCTTCCAGCGACACGTTGGCGTTGGTGAGATCCTTGTTGGCGTCGACCAGGTTTTCGTACAGACGGGCGTTCTCGATCGACACCGCCGCCCGGCTGCCCAGGACGTACAGCATCTTGCGCTGGCCCTCGCTGAACTTTGACCCGCGCGTGTAGCTGTAGGCGTTCAGCATGCCGATGATCCGGCCGGTCAGCTTCAGCGGGATCGAACAGAAGCTGACCAGGCGCCGGTTGAGATCGGGCGGCTGGGCGAGAAAGCGAAACGACCGGCTGCCGTGCACCAGCAGGGGGCGGTCCTCCTGAAAGATGGGGAGGACCTCGTCCAGGTTCAGCGCCGGCGCCTCGACGTTGGGCTCGGCGCGCGGGGCCACCTTGCGCATGCGCTCGACGAAGGAGCCTTCACGCTTGGGATCCTCCAGCAGCAGGCTGACCACGTCGGCGTCAACCGCGTCCAGCGTGGCGTCCAGGACCAGGTCCAACACGGTCTCGACCGACAGTGAGCCGGCGATGGCCTCGCTGATCTTGTAGATGGAAAGCGCGTCCTTGAGGCGGATGTTCTCGTGCTGCAGGCGCTGGCGGTCCAACCCGCGCTGCACG
The DNA here is from genome assembly GCA_035577105.1 of Polyangia bacterium. Lineage (GTDB taxonomy): Bacteria > Myxococcota_A > Polyangia > Fen-1088 > Fen-1088 > DATKEU01. The sequence continues at coordinate 7,217 of DATLVT010000897.1, read as the reverse complement.
ATATGGACGACCTCCTCGACCTTGAACGGCTTGAGGATGTAATCGTAGGCGCCCTTCTTCATCGCCTCGATGGCGGTCTCGACGGTGCCGAAGCCGGTCATGATCACGGTGAGGACGGGGATGCTCTCCTCGGCGATCTTCTGGATCAGCTCGAGGCCGCTCATGTTCGGCATCTTCAGATCGGAGATGACCAGATTGTACGAACGCCGGCGCAGCTCCTTGATGGCCTCCGCGCCGTCCTCGACGGTGTGGACCAGGTAGCCTTCCATGTTGAGAAAGTCCGAGAGGATCTCCCGGATCACCTTCTCGTCGTCGGCCACCAGGATGCGCGGGATCTCGGGGTGCAGCGCATACTCCACCGGCTCCGACGTGCTCCGCGGTTCTTGCGGAGAGACATTGGCCAGCAGGGCCTCGCGTTCACCGCTACTCAATGAACCCCCAGACTTTCAGTCTCGGCACCACCCGTTAGACTAAACCAAGGGGGCGCGAAAGGGCCAGCATGCGTTTCAGGTGGGACAGCCGGCTCGCCTGTCGGTCGGGTCGGGCGCGGCTGGCGCCGGCGCGCGTTTTACCCTCGCATTTTGGCGTGTTGGCTTTGCAGGTCTTGCCACTTTTCTTCCAGCTTCTTGGCACTTTTTTCTTCTGACGCGGCGTCCTTCTTGGCCGACTCCCAGTCGCTGTTCTTGTCTTTCCACTGGCTCTCGAAGTCGCCGACGTTGACCGCCTCCGCCGTCTTGATCCCCTTGGACTTGGCGATGCGGGCCTTCTCCAGCTCGATCTTGGCGGTGTTGGCTTCGATGTGGGCGTCGGCGGCGGCGCGCGCCTGCTTGGCGGCGTCCCTCTTCTGATTGAGCCATTCGATCTTGGCTTCGCTCACCTTCATGCCCAGGTCGGCGACCTCTTTGTTGTGCTTGGCGGCGTTGGCGCGATTTTCGTCCAGCGACTTTATCGCCGCTTCCTGCTCGGCGATGGCCTTCTCGATCTCCAGCTTGGCCTGCTGCTTTTCCTTGTCGGCGATGTCCAGGTCACGATTGACGGCCTCCAGCTGGTTCTCGGCCGTGCGCCGATCGCCTTGCGCCACCTCCAGGTCCCGGCGCGCGTCGAACACTGCCTGGCGATCTCCGGAAGGGACGCTGTCCATCGCCGCGTCGTCGACCTTGTATTTCAGGCCGCCCCCACACCCCGCCGCGATCGCCCCCAGCACAGCCCAGCTCAACACCGTCAGCTTCGTCATGCGCGCCATGGTGAAGCGTGGCGAAAGATCGGTCAAGAGTCAGAGGCCGCAACCGCGATGTCGGGTCGGCCTGGACCTGCGCCGGGGCCAAGATCGCCGAACCAGGCAAAGAACTCGCGCAGCTTTTCCTTGCGGGCGTCTGGCAGGTAATCAAAGTTGGTCCCCCGGTCGACGATCTCCCAGAAATCTTTCGAGCTCACCGCCAGGAGCTCATCGCGGATGGAACGCAGACGCTCGGCTTTTTCCAGGGCCAGGTCGGCGTGAATGGCCCGGGCGCGGGCGGTCATGCCCCGCAAGAGGTAGTGTGTGGCCAGTTTCGCCTGGGCCTTGCGCACGCCGCGCAGCGCTTTTTCCTGCGCGGTGTTCTCCGCTTCCTTGTCCAGGTCCAGCAGCGCCGCCAGCAGCTGGTCGTGGCAGGCGGCCTGCCGGTCGCTGGCCAGCTCGCACAGCGCGCACAGGTCATAGGCCGCCGTCTCGGCGACGAAGGGCAGGCCCATGCCGTTGGCCAGCCGGGCGTAGTACTTGAAGTGCTGGGCCACCTCCACCACCGCGGCCGCGGCGGCCTGATCGCTCGTCATCATCGACTCGGCCAGCTGCCGGTACTGGTTCAGCACGTTGTAGGCCGAGCGTACGTCGCGCGCGTTCAAGGCCAGGCGCAGGAACGTGTTCATGAACTTGATGGTCGTCGCCACCACCGCCTGGTCGCCGCTGGCCAGCGCCGCCTCGCCGACATAGCGCGCCTCGATGGCCACCACGTGCGCCATCTCCGGCAGGTTCTTCAGCGCCTCGGAGAAGGCCTCGCGGAACTGGCGCAGGACCTTCCACTCCAGCCAGATCCGCTGCCGCCCCAGGTCCTCGATCGATTCGGCCGCCATGGCCACGAAGTCCGGCGTGCGCAGCAGGGCGCGGCCGATGTCGAACCAGCCCGCCGGCAACGTTTCTTTGACTGGCAGGTAACTGACCACCACCGCGCGCAGGGCGCCGATGGCGTCGGAGGCGATCACCTTGTCCTTCTGGGCCAGGGCGTTCACCGCGATGTCCGCCAGCTGCTCCATGCTGGCGACGGTGACCGCCTGCCGGTCGTTGCGGCCGTCCGTGGCGCCGGTGGCCGCCCGCAGCGTCTGATCGCCGATGCGGGCGATCACCTTCTCCGGATCCAGAAAGTCGAACACGTAGGCGAAGTAGGGGATGAGCAGCAGCAGACTGGCCGTGGCCACGGCGATGGTGACCACGATGGTCGCCTGCGGAACATAGTCGTGCGTGACCGCAAAGCTGACCCACAGCGAATCGACGCAGGCGACGACGAAGAAACCCATCACCGTCAGGTTGATGCGATCGTGGAAGAACATCTCCGCCACGCGCGGCGTGTACCGGTTGGCCGCCAGCTGCACCACGATCGACACCACCGTGATGGCGATGCCCAGCACCGCGGCGATGATCTGGGCCAGGTTGGACAGCGCGTTCTGCAGCGTGGCCGGATCGAACTCCACGAACAGGCGCAGAGGCCCCTTGGTTCCGCGCTGGGCGGCGTCGGTATAGAAATAGTCGAGCAGCCAGAACGAACAGAACAGCGTGCCCGCGAAACCCAGCAGCAGGGCCAGCGTTCGCAGCGGGTGCTGCAACAGGCGGCGGCTCTGTCGGGCGGGCATCGTCGCGGGCATCTGCGTGAACGCGGGCATCGGCGCGGCGATGCTAACCGGGAATCGACCCCCTCGGCCACCTGCCCACGCCGGGCGCGTCGGTCACTGGTACAATCGACGGGCGTGCTGCTGGCCATCGACATCGGGAACACCAACGTCGCCTTCGGTCTTTTCGACGGGAAGACCCTGCGCGCCGACTGGCGCCTGGACACGCGCGCCTCGCGCACCGGCGACGAGTACGCGGCGCTGCTGTCCCAGCTCTTCGACCTGGCGGGGCTCAGTCTCAAGTCCATCGGCGCGGTGGCCATCTCGTCGGTGGTGCCGCCCGCGCTGTTCCCGATGGAGCAGCTGTGCAAGCGCCACCTGCACGTCGAACCGCTGGTGGTGGGCCCCGGCACCAAGACCGGCATGCCCATCCTGTACGAGAACCCACGCGAGGTAGGGGCCGACCGGATCGTCAACGCCGTCGCCGCGTACCAGCGCTGGCCGCAAGGGGCCATCGTCGTCGACTTCGGCACCGCCACCACCTTCGACGTGATCACCGCGCGCGGCGAATATGCGGGCGGCGTGATCGCGCCCGGCCTGCTGGTGTCGGCGGACGCCCTTTATCACGCCACCGCCAAGCTGCCGCGCGTGGAGATCGCCCGCCCCAAGGTGGCGGTGGGGCGCAACACCGTGGCCAGCATTCAGGCGGGGCTGGTCTTCGGCTACGCCGGCTTGGTCGACGCCATCGTGGCGCGCATCAAGGCCGAGGTCGACTTTTCGCCTCACGTGGTCGGCACCGGCGGCCTGGCGTCGCTGATCGCCAAGGAGTCGACCAGCATCGCCGAGTGCGACGACATGCTGACGCTGCAAGGCCTGGCCCTGATCTATGAACGGAACCGCTGACGCCGGTGCCGGCGCGGCCGCTGTGCCGGCGGATCTGGCGGCGCGCCTGGCCGATCCGACCACCACCGACGAGGCCGTCGCGCAATGGGCGGCCGCTGTCGACGCGGACGGCGCCGCGCTGATCGCCGCTGCCGCCGATCGCCTGGTGCGCGGGCCGGCCATCGTCGAAAAGCTGTTCTCCAACCCGCGGGCCCCCATGGCGGCCGTCAACGTGGCCATTGCCGTCGTCGCCCGCGCCGGGGTCAAGGTCGAGGGGATCCCCGCCTTCGACGACGTCGCCCAGGCGGTGACCGCCGATCCCGAGGCGGTCGATGCCACCCGGGCCGACGGTTCTTTCAGCGCCGCCCTGGCTCACGCGGCCGAGGCCGAGGCCGCCGCCAGCCTGCCTCCGGCCGAGGCGGAGAAGAAGCGCAAGAGCCCCATCATCGATTTCACCAAGCTGAAGCTCTACGAAAAGATCCGCCTGGCCACGCTGGGCAACGCTTACTGCCGGCAGACGTTGCTGCGCGACGCGAACCGGATGGTCTCGATGGCGGCCATTCGCTCGCCCGGCATCACCGACGCCGAGGTGATCCGGGCGGCCGGCAACCGCGCCGTCGCCGAGGAGGTGATCCGCTATATCGGAAGCAGCCGCGAGTACCTCAAGCTGTACCCGGTCAAGCTGAGCCTGGTGCAGAACCCCAAATGCCCCCTGGCCGTGTCGCTGAAGCTGCTGCCCCTGCTGCACGCCGACGACCTCAAGACCGTCGGCAAGTCGCGCAACGTCCCCAGCGCCGTGGCCACGGCCGCGCGCAAGCTGGCCGCGGCGCGGGAAGCGAAGTAGATCCCGATCGTGGCCGAAGACAACGTGGCAGCGGATTTGGACGCCTGGTGGAAATTTCCCGTTCGGGCCGGCTGGCTGCTGGCCGCGCCGCGGGCAGCGCTGCTGTGGGTGAACGAACGAGGCGGCGGCATTCGCGACGCCATGATCTTGACCCTGGTGGGCGTGGTGGCCTTTCGCTTTCAGCAGCTGGCCGAGGCGGTGATGGCCCTGGGCCAGCCGTCGCAAGGGTCGATCGGGCATCTGCTGGGCGTCTGGGCCAACGAGCTGAACGAAGCGGCCACCGTGGTCATTCCGGTGGCCATCCTGCTGACGTTGCTGGCCGGGCGCTTCCGCGATCCGGCGCAGGATCTGGAGCTGGCCTCCGCTTGCTACACGCCGTTCTTTCTCGTGCGTGGGATGGCGCGCGCGGTGAACGCCCTGGCCGGCGAGCGCGTGCTGCCCGACCTGGTCGGATACATCCCGGCGGCGCTGGCCACGTTGTGGCTGGTGGTGCACGCCCTGCTGGTGATCCGGACGCGCACGCCGGCGCCGACCGAGGGGAGCGAAGCGGTGACCGGCGAACCGGTAGCGGCGCCCATGCTGCTGGCACCGCCGCCGCCGTCACTCTCGTCGTCGACCTCGCGCGCGCGCCTGGTCGGCGCGATGGCGCTGGTGGCGACCGTGGTCGGAATCGGCCTGGCCGGCAACACCGTCTGGGCGGTGCGCCGCCTGGACACGCTGAAGCCAATGCAGCGCGGGCTGGCCGCCCCCGATTTTCAACTGCCGCGCGTCGACAGCGTGGCCGGCGCCATCGCGTTGTCGTCGCTGCGGGGCAAGGTGGTGGTGCTGGATTTCTGGGCGACCTGGTGCCCGCCCTGCATTCAGATGATCCCGGTGATGGACCGCCTGCACCACGAATGGAACGGGCGCGGCGTCGAATTTCTGGGCGTCAACTCCGACGGCGGACAGACCAGCGAGGCGGAGATTCGCGCCTTCGTGCGCCAGCACCCGGCGCCTTACCCGATGGTCCTGGACGACGGCCGCGCCAACGCCGCCTATCGCATCCGGGCTCTTCCGCAGTTCGTGTTGATCTCGCGCGACGGCGCGATCCTGCGGACCTTTCTCGGGCTGACCAGCCGCGAAGAGTTCGCCTCGGTGCTGGAAAAAGCCCTGGCGGCACAGTGAGACCTGAAACCCTCGAAGGGTTCCAGACCTCCCGCTCGGAGCGCCCGTGACCTGAAACCCTCGAATGAGCTCCGGTTGTTGTCGGCCGCTCACTCGCGGCGGGCGACTTCCTCGGTGAAATAGGCGCTGCGGTGGCGGGCGTTGGGCAGGTGGCTGTCCCAGCAAGACGCCGAACAGAACATCAGCTTGACGCGCCCCGAGTTGCAGGTGCTGACCGAACACTTGATCACCTTGCCGCCGACGGCGATCGGCTTGCGGCACATCGAGCAAACAAACGCAGGCGCTGACGTCATGAGGTCCTTTCGCGTTTTCAACCTACCGTAACGCCTCCCGCGCCTGGAGGCGAGCCGTCAGCCCCCGGCTGCGATAAAATAACAGGCCGTGCGCCTGGGAACTTGCATCCTCATCGAGCTGGGCCTGGCCGGTTCGCTGCTGGCCGGGATGGGCCTTGTGGGGACGCGCGGCCTGGGCCAGTTCCGTCACGCGCTGGCCGGTCATCACGCCAGTGCGACCGTCGAGGCGCCGCCCGTCCTGACGCCGCGCCGTGATCTTTCGTCGGTGCCCGATCTGCGCGTGGCCCTGGAATCGGCGGGGACCTTCCTGGGCATGGCCGACGAGCTCTTGCTGGAGCGGGTCCGCACCCAGCCCATCGTCCGCTTCAAGCTGAACCACGGCGGTTCGTCTCTGTCGTTTCGCGTGGATTTTGCCGACGGATCGCGGGCAGCGTGGAAGCCGGCCCAGACCAACACGCAGACCATCCCGCGCAAGGAGGTGGCCGCCTACCGTTTGAATCGTCTCCTCGGTCTCAACGCCGTGCCCCCGGCCGCCCCGCGCGCGGTCAGCCGCGACGAACTGCTGGCCCACCTGCACCCCGACAGCGCGGTCGCCCTGCCGCGTATTCAGGCCGAGACCATCTTCGGACCGACCGGGAAGACCCAGGGGACCGCGTCGTACTGGATCCCGGTGATCAAGGACTCCGGCTTTGACACAGCGCCGGGGCGGCAGCAGATGGCGGCCTGGCTGACCGTGGGAGAGAACATCCCGGTCGAACAGCGGCCCATAGCCGCGCAGCTGTCCGACCTGGTGGTGTTCGATTTTCTGACTTCCAACCCCGACCGCTATTCGGGCGGCAACATGAAGGTCTCGCCCGACGGGACGCAGCTCTACTTCATGGACAACACCATGTCCTTCTTCGTCGAGCCGGCCGGCAACGAAAAGACCCGACAGGTGCTGCTGAAAACGCAGCGCTTCTCGCGGTCGCTGTACCAGGCCCTGGACCGCATCAGCGCGCCGACGCTGCAGCGCATCTTGTCGGAGGAGGCCGGCGCGCCTTACGAGATCCTCACCGAGGCCGAGATCGCCTCGGTGGTCGCCCGCCGCGACGTCGTGCGCCACCACATTGACGGGCTGGTGGCCCAGCTGGGTCCGCACGCCGTCCTGGTCTTTCCCTGACGGCCGCCGGGCCTCC
>DATLVT010000896.1:0-7238 GCA_035577105.1 Polyangia bacterium | reverse complement strand
CGAAGAGATCGTGGGCCTCGGCCGCGTAGATCTTCATGCGACGCCGCTGGGTCTCGACGTCGTCCGGATCGACGATGGCGGCGACCTCGTACAGCCGGAAGCGATCGGCGTCGGTCTGGCCCTGGTGCGCGTTGCGCATTCCCAGCGCCATCAGCTGGTAGGGCTCCAGGATGGTTCGGTGCTGGTACTCCTCCAGCGTGACGGGACGGAGCCCGCGCCGCCCGGACCAGTTCGCGGCGTTCTCGGCGTAGAACCGCTGGTCGTGGACCCAGTCAAAACCGGTGTCCGAGGTGGTCTCGATCTCGATGATCTTCCCGCCTGGCTCGCCCATCTCGACGAAGACGTGGGTGGGGACGGCGGCGGCGCGCACGGGGAGCCCGAACCCACGGGCCAGCACCACGAACAACATCGCCGAGCTGAGACAGTTGTATCGACCGGTCTTGAAGATTCCGCCGACCCGCGACTGATAGAAGTCATAGCTGCCCAGCTCGGTTCGGGGCCCGGTGAAGAACACGCGGTGCATCGCTCGATGCAGCTCGTAGCCACGATGCCAGTCATCGGGCGCCGCATCCATCATCGGCTTCACCTCGGCCACGAACCGGTCGACGCGCTGGACGTAACTGGCGTAGCTGGCCGCGTCGCGCGTGTCGCCACCGGCGAGAATGGCCAGCGCCAGCAGCGCGTGCATGTCCCCGCTCCGCGCCTGGTCCACCTCCCGCAACGCCGCCAGTTCTGGCGCGGTCAGCGGCCACCACGTGTGTCGTTCAGCGTCGCCGAATCCCGGCCTCAATTGCTCTGGAACGTCGCCTCTGTCCCGCGCCGCCGGCGACTGCGCCAGCGTGCCGGCGCAGCCCAGGGCCCCCGTCCCAACCAGCAGCGCCAGCAAGCCGACCTGTCGTCCGAGCACGGCAACAAGCATAAACGAGGTAGCGAATCGTTGCTGACAGTGTCGGCACTGGCCCTACCACCCTTGTCGAGGGCGGGTCCGCCGCCGGATTGCGGCGGGGCTTTGCGCGGATCCAGCGCCTACGGGATCCAGAAAGATACGCCGGGCGTGAGCCATTCCGGGCGGCGGCGGTCATTGTCTGTTCGGGAGTTCGTCCAGGCTCGTATTTTCTCTCAAGACAGCAGGCGAAAGGGCCGTTTTTAAAAGAATTCGTGGGCGCTTTTGGGGAGGTTCCGGCACTTATCCATCAGCACCAATCTCCCCTGACGGGCGATTCGTCCATCTCTCCTCTGATCGGAAGGAAGCATGAGACAAACGGGTCAAATAGGCGCGCTGGCGTTGCTGGTCGGGGTCGCTGCTTGCAGCGGCGAGATCGGCAGCGGTGGGCCAGGGGCGGTTGGCCCGGGAACGGGAAATCCCGGAACGGGAGGAGCGGGCGGCGGGGTCATGCCGCCAGTCAATTGCGCGGCTCCCACAGCGCCGGTGCTGCATGCCCGGCTGCTCACGGCCAGCCAGTACAACAACACCGTCCTTGATCTGGTCAAGGTGGGGGGCAACGCCTCGAAGAATTTCAGCGGCGGCGTCGACGCCCAGCTGGATGATCTCAGCGTCGAGCTGCGCGCCAATGCCGCGGCCGACATCGCCCGCCAGGCGGTGGCCTCGCTGGCCCAGTGGACGCCGTGCGCCTCCCCGACGGCCGCCGACGCCACCTGCGAAGGCTTGATCATCGACCGCCTGGGCGCCCAGGCCTACCGCCATCCTTTGTCAGCCTCCGAGCGCACCGCCCTGCAGACGCTGTTCGATGCCGGCGTCAAAGAGAAGGACTTTGCCACCGGCCTGGAGTGGTTCCTGGCCGGCCTCTTCCAGTCGCCCGATTTCCTGTACCAGTTCGCCAAGCCGGCAAGCGGCGAGGCCGCCGGGCAGGTCCGCGCGTTGCCGGCGTACGAGCTGGCCAGCCGCCTGGCATATTTCGTCTGGGACTCGCCGCCAGACGACGCGCTTTACATGGCCGCCGCCGCCAGCAAGCTGGGCGACGCGGCCGCCGTCCGCACGCAGGTGGCGCGCATGATCCAGGACCAGCGATTCTCCCGCGGCCTGGCCGGGTTCTATGGCTCGTGGCTGCGCCTGAGCAGCTTCGCCGAAGCGGCACGCGACGACGCGGCCTTCACCACCGACGTGGTGACGGCGCTGCAGACGTCGTTGCTGATGTCCGCCACCCAGCTTTACTCGGGCGGCGGCACCGCCAACATCACCGGTTTTTTCAGCGGGCACTCGTACTTCCTGAACGGCCCGCTGCGAAAGTTCTACGGTCTGCCCGGCAACACCACGGACACGGCGTTCACCGCCACCGACATGCCGGGCGAAGACCGGCTGGGCATTGTCACCCACCCCGCGATGACGGCGGTGCTGGCGCGCCCGAACCAGACCAACCCCATCTCCCGCGGCCTGTACATCCGCAGGACGCTGATGTGCCAGGATCTGCCGCCCCCGCCGCCCGGCGTGGCCATCCCGCAGTTGCCGCCGGTGTCGCCGACCCAGTCGACGCGCGATCGCCTGGACCAGCACGCCACCGACCCCGTGTGCGGGTCCTGCCACAACCTGATCGATCCGCCCGGCTATGCGCTGGAGAACTTCGATCAGGTGGGGCGCCACCGCTTGACCGACGGAGGAAAGCCCGTCGACACGTCGGGCCTCATGGCCGCGGCCGGCGATTTGACCGGTCCCTTCGCCAACGGCGCCGAGCTGCTGGGCCGCCTGGGGCAAAGCCAGGACGTCCGCGGTTGCTTCGTCCAGAAGTATTTCGAGTACGCGGCCTCGCACGTCATGGCCGCACAGGACCAGTGTTCGATCGACCCGCTGAAAAAGGCGTTCATCCCCAGCGGCGACCTGCGCGAGCTGGTCACCACCATCGCCGCCAGCGATTCATTCCGTTTGCGACTGTCCGAAGGAGGCGCGCCGTGAAGCTGTCCCACCGCAGAGGTCTCGGGCGTCGGGATCTGATGAAGTGGCTGGGTGGCGCCGCCCTGGCGCTGCCCGGCGGCCTGGAGCTGTTTGAACGCCAGGCGCGCGCCGAGGTCGGCGGCGCCACCAAGGCGCGCTTCGCGGTGTTTTGCTACACGCCCGACGGCGTGAACCAGTCGGCGTTCTGGCCCACCGGCACGGAGACCAACTTCCAGCTCTCACCCATCCTGGCGCCTTTCGAGACGTTCAAGGACAAGATGCTGGTCCTGGGCCCGCAGATGACCGGCACCACGCCGAAGAGCGGGACGGGCCTGACCTATTGCCTGTGCGGTGGCACGACCGGCGCCGACAAGACGCCGCCCCAGCACCAGGCCCTCATCACCCTGACCGCACGCGCGCGCGGCACCAGCGGGGACATCCCCTACCTGGGTGATCAGACCAAGGCCGTCAACCGCCTGGACGGTCCGTCGATCGACACCGTCATCGGCGAGGCGGTGCAAGGCACCAGCGCCTTCCCCTATCTGAACTTCGGCCTGCACCCCATCGGCGGCGACACGCCGTCGGACATCAACTTTGCCAAGGACGGCTCGCCGCTGAAGCGCATGGCCTCGCCCGACGAGGCCTGGTCGCGGGTGTTCGGGATGCCGGTCATGGGAGGCACGGGCGGCGCGCCGAACACCAGCGACCTGCACCGGCAGACGGCGCTGTCCAACTATCTGCACGGGCGGTTCAGCGAGCTGTCGCCCCAGCTGAGCACGTACGACCGGCACATCATCGACGGCCACCTGACGTCGCTGCGCACGTACGAGGACCGCAAGGCGAAATTGCTGATGGGGACGGGAAACGTGTGCATGCCGCCCGGCAAGGCGATGGACGTCCCGACCGACGACACGTCGATCCGCACCGGCGCCGACACCGAGAAGCTGAGCCCGTTCTTCATGGACATCATCTCGGCGGCGTTCTCTTGCAATCTGGCCAAGGTCGCCTCGGTGACGTTCGGATACCCGGGTGGCGGCGACGCCGGCGGGTTGCGCATGCCCTGGCTGGGGTTCACCGAAGCGATGCACGCCATCTCGCACCACGGCGGCAACCCCGCCACGCTGGACAAGTACAAGAAGATGAGCACGTGGATCGCCGGCCAGATCGCCTATCTGATGCAAAAGCTGGCCGCTATTCCGGACGCCGCCACCGGCAAGACGCTGCTGGATTCGACGGTGATTTACTGGTTCAACCGTCACGGCGACGGCAACGCCCACAGCAACACCAACCTGCCCAACATCATCCTGGGCGGCACCGGCGGCTACTTCAAGATGGGCCGCTTCCTGCAACTGCCCAGCACCAACCCGACCAAGGTGCTGATCTCGCTGGCCAACAGCATGGGCGTCGACGTCCCCACCTTCGGCAAGGACGCCTGGGTCGACACCGCGCCGCTGACCGGCTTGACCGCCTGATCGCCTGATCGTTGGTTCATCGGCCTTGCGCTAGAATGGCCAGCTTCCCATGCCGGCGAGGCCTGACCGTTGATCCAGATCGACCACATCGCGGTGCCCGTGCTGGACCCGTCAGCCGCGGCGCGCTTTCTGGCCTCGCTCCTGGGGCTGTCGCCGCCCGAGCGCGACGGGGCGGACGGCGACATGTTCCGGGTGGCGGTGGCGGGTTCGTTCCTTCTGTTCACGCCCGCGGCCGCCGTGGTGGGCCAGCACATCGCCTTTCGCGTCGACGCCGTGACCTTCCCGGCGGTGGTGCGTCGTTTACGCGACAGCGGATTGCCGTTCGGAAATGCGCCCGACGATCACACCAACGGCAAGACCACCGACCCCCGGGGTGGACGCGGCCTGGTCTACTTCGTCGATCGCGACGGTCACCTCTTCGAGGTCAGGGTCTAGGCGGCCGCTTGATCGGCCGGCGCGCGCACGCCGCGCACCAGCACCCGCCAGCAGTTGATGCGGATGCGGCCGTCGGACAGCACCACCGGGGCGAAGCCGCGCGCCGTGCCCGCCAGTATTCGCGTCCGCACGGCGTCCTTTGATTCGCCGGGCGTGCCGCGATCGAACCATTCGTCGAAATCCAGGCTGAAAGGTTCCTCGCGCATCTCGACGTCGGCGGCGCCGCTGCTGGACATCGCGTCGAACAGCGCGCCGCCGGTCAGGTTGCGGCTGTGGGTCCGGTCGCGAGCGACCTCGATCGCCTGGTGCCAGGCGGCGCGCGCGGGATCGGGATCGGTGGTGTGGTCGCAGGCCACCAGCACGCCGCCCGGGCGCAACAGGGCCAGCTGCTGCTGCAGGAACGCCACCGGATCGGGGGTGTGATGGATGACGAACCGGGAGACGGCGCCGTCGAAGGGTCCGGCGTCGGCTCCCTGGGGAGCGGCCGTCGCCACGTCAAAGATTGACCGCTGCTCGAACCGGGCGCGCCCGCCGAACGACGCGCAGGGTGCGGTGGCGCGCCGGATCATCTCGGCCGACAGATCAAAGCCGCGCACGCGGTGGCCGGCGGCCAGAAACGCGGCGCTGACCAGCCCCGGTCCGCAGCCGGCGTCGACGATCAACGAATCGACGGGAAAATTGGCGAAGGCGACCAGGCGGGCCAGCGCGGCGGCGTCGGTCTGCACCGGCGCCCGTTCAAACAACGCCGCCTGGGCGTCAAAGGCATCGGCCAGCTGGCGATCGTCGACAACCACGTCGCCAAAGTTACCTGACGCCGGCGCCTGGTTCTAGCCGGCGCAGCGGCCTTGCCCTCAACCGGCGCTATTGCCACCTTGGCAGACCTGGCCATGAACCAGAGACTGGGGGTCGTCTCGACCGCGCGCGCATCGACTCTTAAGATGAACGGCGTGCGGTACACGTCGGCGTCAGCCCTGCTCGCAGCCTGGACGGCGCTGAACCTGCTGTTCAACGTCCGCTACCCCGCGCCGCAACCGGCGGCGACGTATTTCTTGCCGTCGATCGACGCCACGCTCATCTTGGCCGGGATCGCCGCCTGGGCCTGGCGCGGGCGGCGGCTGCCAGGCCTCACCGTCGCCGCGCTGGCGCTGGCCGTGGTGCTCGTGCGCGCCTTGCGCATCGGCGACGGGGTGGTTCGCCGTTATTTCAACCGCCCTTTCGACGTGGGCCTGGACCTGCCGACCGCCGGCGAGATCGGACGCCTGATGCGTTCCACGGTCAGCCTGCCGGTGATGCTGGCGGGCACGCTGGTTCTGGCCGGCTGCACGATCGGCTTCGCGACGCTGGCGGCCTGGTCGATCCGCGCCGCCGAACGTTCGTTCGCCGTGGCCACGCTGCGGTGGCTGTTCGCCGCGATGGTGGCGATCGCCCTGGTGGTGTCCCCGCTGTTGCTGCCCGATGGCGGCCGCGGGATGCGCCAGGGATTGTTCGCCCCCAGCGCCCTACCGCGATTTTTCCACGAAGGGCAACGTCTGCTGGGTCTGCCCGCCTACCGGCGCGCCCAGACCGCGCGCGTGCGCGCTGACGCCGCCCGCGTGGCCGCCCTGCCCCACGACCTGGGCAAGCTGGCCGGCGACAACGTGCTGCTGTTCTTCGTCGAATCGTACGGCGCCACCGTGCTGGAGCACCCGCAGTTGATCGCCCCCATCGACGCGATCTACCGGGACATCGACGCGCAGCTGGGCGGCCGCGGATTTCAGATCGCCTCCCGCCTAATCGATTCGCCCACCTACGGAGGTCGCTCGCAGCTGGCGCATCAGGCCCTGTTGACCGGCGTGCGGGCCAGCAACCGGATCGACGACGCCGTCGTCCAGGATCTGCGACCGAAGACCATGGCCGACCTGTTTCACGACGCCGGATATCGCACCGTCCTGGTCATGCCCGGCACCACCCACCGCAACCTCTATCGCTGGGTCTACGACTTCGACAAGCTGTACGCGTTCTGGGACCTCGGCTATCAGGGGCCGACGTACGCGTTCGGCGCCATGCCCGATCAGTTCGTCATCGACGCCATTCACCGCAGCGAAGTCGCCGCCGCCAACCAGCCGCTGCTGATCACCTACGCCCTGGTTTCCAGCCACGCCCCCTGGGACCGTCAACCACCGTTCCTGTCCGACTGGTCACAGCTCGGTGATGGGCGCGTCTTCTGGCAACGCCCGACCGTCAGTTTTCCCACCAACTGGAGCAATCTTCCCCAGGGCGCCGAGGCGTACGGTCATGCCATCGCTTGCAGCCTGCAAGTGATTGCCAGTTACCTGGCCACCTTTGACCTGGGAAACACGCTGGTGATCGTGCTCGGCGATCACCAACCGGTGGCGGACATCACCCGCGCCAGCCCGTCGTCCGCTGTTCCCATCCACATCATCAGCCGCCGGGCTGCCGTGGTC
>DATLVT010000895.1:0-5849 GCA_035577105.1 Polyangia bacterium | reverse complement strand
CTGCGGCTGCACGAATTGCCCACGCGGGCCAAGAGCGCGGCCATCCAGCAGCTCGATGCGATCCTGGATCGGCTGGAAAAGCGCCGTCGGTAGCGGCGGTAGCGGCGGTAGCGGCGGTAGCGGCGGTAGCGGCGGCGTTTGAATTCGAGGGCACCATTCGCTCCGTCGGGGGGGCGGCAGGGGTGGGATTCCCTCCCGTGCTCAAACACCGAACGGCGCGCGCGCCTTATGGGTTTGCTTGGAGTTGCTCAGTACTGCGCGCCTGCGAACTGCGCGCGGGAGGGAATCCCACCCCTGCCGCCGCCGCAATGACTACGCTCACGGCGCCCTGGTCTGTCCGTCAGGCCGGAAGCGCCGGTCGGGAAAAAAGAGAGGACACAAGTGATGTACCGCCCATTCATTGAGCCATCGAGATGATCGTGGGCTCGGTGAATGGGCGGTTCACCACTTGTGTCCTTCCGTTTTTACCCAACGTCCCAGGCGCAGTGAACGTAGTCATCAGGAAGGCGGGAGCGGTGGGGTTCCCTCCCGCGCGCAGTTCGCAGGCGCGCAGTACTGAGCCACTCCAAGTACACCCATAAGGCGCGCGCGCCGTTCGGTGTTTGGCACGGGAGGGAACCCCACCGCTGCCGCCCCCGCGACGAAGCGAATGGAGCCCGCGCCAGGCCAGCGCCCTCATCACGCACCCGTTCCCGATCAGTCGTCGATCACAGGAATGCGCGGCGACAGCAACGCGCGCGCTCGCGTGTAAGCGTCGGGGAAGGCTTCCAGGTGGAAGTGGTCGTCATGATCGCTGTTGTCGTCGGCGGTGATCACCTCGCGCAGGACGCTGCCCGCGCGCAGCCGACAGGCCAGCTGGCGCAGCAGGCGCCCAGGCGCGGTCGTCGGGCCGCCCACGCACACGTCGACTTCAGCCACCATCGTCCAGGCGCCCACGCCGCGTTCAAAGTCGCGGCGCACGTCGTACACGGTTCCGTCGCGCGCCACCAGCGCGTGCACGTCGATGGCCAGGCCGTGGGCGTGCTCGGACAGCTTGCTGCCGCCGCGCCTCTGTCGATACTGATACGTCCCCGAGTAGATCAGCGTGCGGATCCCGGCGGCGTCGAAGACCGGCCCGACGTCCAGCAGGGCCCGGGCCAGGGCGCAGTCCAGCAACGGACCTTCGCCGGAGCCGCTGTCGCGCCCGCGCAGCTGCAGCGAGATCGATCCCAGGGGCCCACGCAAGCGAATGGGCGTGCGCACGCCCTTGGTGGGCGGCGCCTCGACGAAGGCGACGTGCTCCGCGCTGAGGCCCTGCAGGCAATCCCGATCCGGAGAAGACGGCGGCGATGACGGCGGCAACGGCGGTGGCGACTGTGCCGAGGCGGTTGCCGCCGTCGTCCACACCAGCAGCGACACGATCGGGGCGACGCAGGAGACGGCCCGCATCGCCCGCGGTCACCCTTCCGACGGTTTGGCGTCGCTCTGGGGCACGGCCGCGGCGAATCGCGCCTCGAACTCGCCCGGGCTCTTTGCCTGCGACAGATCCAGCTCGAAATCGGGACGAGCCGCCGGCTGCAACTTGGTCAACAGCTCGTCGATCTCGCGCCCGGCCAGGCCACGCTCCAGCAGCGCCGCGCGATCCAGCGGCGCCGCGTCCGCCCGCGGACCGATCCCCGCGGCGCCGCCCGCCACCAGCGATCGAATCACGTCCAGCTCCATGCGTGACAGATGGCCGCCGCACACGTCGTAGTCGATCCACGCCTCGTACGACAGCGGCGCCACCCGCTTCAGCATCCCGGCCATCACCCGGCCGTACTCCTGGATCTCCCACTGGGCGTGGGCGTCGACGCGCAGGCTGAGAAAGTGCAGCAGGTTGTGCAGGTCGATCTTCCAGTACCACTGGGTGTACGTCGACAGGGGCAGGTCGATGCGCGCCAGCTCGCGGGCGATCTGGTGCTCGGTCATCCATTCGTAGGCGGCTCGGCTCTCGCTGCGCACGCTGTTCCAGCGCCGCACCGCCTCGGACTGCAAGTCAGCGTCGACGGCCAGGCCGCTGCGCCCCTGGTTGTTGGTGCGGCTCTGCGTCTGCAGCTGCGCCTCGCCGGGCGTGTAGAACAGCATCGGCATCAGGCTGTACCGCCCCGAATATTCGTTCACCGAGGCCGTGCGATGGCGAATCCACTGCCGGGCGATGAACATCGGCATGCAGCAATGGAATTTCAGCTCGACCATCTCGCTGGGCGTGGTGTGCTTGTGCCGCCGCAGATAGCGGACCAGGCCGCGGGTCAGGCTCTTCTTGCGCGTTCCATGCCCATAGCTGACGCGCGCCGCCCGTTCGATGCATTCGTCCGTGCCCATGTAATCGACCAGCGCCACGAATCCGTGGTCCAGCACGGGGAAATAGAGGCCCAGGATCTCTTCGGCGGCGGGGTTGGTGGGTCGCTTGGTCTCGAAGGGCACGGCCCAAACGTTAACACGAAAACTTGCACGGGCCGGGCCTGCCGCTATCGTTGCACCCATGAACGAGCGTTTTCCGGCCGCCCTGCTTGTACCGCTGCGGCTGCTCGTCGGCGTCATGCTCGTTCTGTCGGGCTATTCAAAGTTCACCGGCGGCTGGCTGCACGGCGACGCCCTGCTGAAGACGCTGAACGCCTGGACCGACAGCGGCAAGACGTATCAGTTCTTCCTGCCCGTGATCGAAACCGCCCGGGCCCACCCCAAGATCTTCGGCACGCTGGTCACCGCCGGCGAGCTGACGGTTGGCGCGTCGATGGTGCTGGGGCTGCTCACCCGCCTCTTTGCGTTTCTGGGCATGGTGATGGTGTTTTCCTTCGCGCTGGGCGGCGGCCAGGGGCTGTCCCCGCCCGGCAACGCCGTCCTGATGGGCGCCGCGCTCTTCACGTTCATGCTGGCGCCCCCCGGACGGGCGCTGGGGATCGACCAGGCCCTGCGCGGTCGCCTGCCCCGCTGGCTGGTTTGACGGCACCGGTCCGTGTTAAATCGGGCCGGTGAGATCACTTTCGGGGCGCTACGGGGATCTCGCCCTGGCGGTGCTGGTCATCGGCATCGTCGGGATGATGATCCTGCCGCTGCCGACGGCGGTCATTGACGTCCTGCTGGCCACCAACATCGCGGTGGCGGTGACCTTGCTGCTGACGTCGCTGTACGTCAGCGACGCGCTGAAGATCGGGACCTTCCCCACGCTGCTGCTGTTGACCACGCTGTTCCGGCTGGCGCTGGAAGTGTCGGCCACGCGTCTCATCCTGACCAGGGCCAACGCCGGCCAGGTCATCGCCGCGTTCGGGCACTTCGTGGTCGGTGGCAACCTGGTGGTGGGCGCCGTGATTTTCCTGATCCTGACGCTGATCCAGTTCATCGTCATCACGAAGGGCGCGGAGCGCATCGCCGAGGTGGCCGCCCGCTTCACGCTGGACGCCATGCCCGGCAAGCAGCTGGCCATCGACGCCGAGCTGCGCGCCGGCCACATCGACGCCGCCGAGGCGCAGCGGCGCCGGGCCGCGCTGGGGCGGGAATCGCAGCTCTTCGGCTCGATGGACGGGGCCATGAAGTTCGTCAAGGGCGACGCCATCGCCGGCATCGCCATCCTGGCCGTCAACATCGTGGGCGGCCTGACCATCGGCGTCCTCCAGCGCGGCATGGACGCTGGCGCGGCGACGCGCGCGTACACGCTGCTGACCATCGGCGCCGGCCTGGTCGCGCAGATTCCGGCGCTGCTGATCTCGACGGCGGCGGGGATCGTGGTCACGCGCGTGGCCTCCGAGGACGGGCCGTCGCACCTGGGCCGCGACATCGCCCGCGAGCTGCTGGCCAACCCGAAGGCCATCGCCATGGCGGCCGTGCTGTTGGCGCTGCTGGCGCTGGTGCCGGGGTTGCCGGCGCTGCCGTTCCTGGCCCTGGCCGTCGTCTTCGGGCTGATTGCCGCGCGCCTGTGGCGACGCCCTTCGCCGCCGGTCGACGAGACGGCGACCGCCATCGCCGGTCTTCCGGGCGCGCTGGCGGCGCCGCTGGCCGTGGACGCAGCGCCCGCGCTGGCCCGAACGCTGGCCGCGCCCGACGGTCCCTTCCTGGCGCGGGAGATCCCGGCCCTGCGGCGGCGGTTGTTCGACCAGGCGGGCATCGTGTTGCCGGCGGTGGTCGTCAGGGCACGGCCCGAGGCGGAGCGGACGTTCGTGCTGCGGTTACAGGAGGCGCCGCTGGCGCGCATCCAGTTGCCGCCATCCGTCGCCGACGGTGACAGCGACACGGCCGGGCGGCAGGTAGCCCAGCACCTGGCCGCCCTGCTGCGCCGGCATGGCCACGAGCTCATCGGCATCCAGGAGACGCAGGCGCTGCTGGACGACGTGCAACGCTCGCACCCGGCCCTGGTGCGCGAGGTGGTGCCCGGGCTGGTCGCGCCCGCGGTCCTGGCCGATGTGCTGCGCCGGCTGGCCCAGGAGGGGATCTCGCTGCGCGCCCTGCGTGAGATCCTGGGCGCCCTGGCCGCCTGCCCCGCCGGCGCCCGTGACGCCGCCACGCTGACGGAACAGGTGCGCGGCGCCCTGCGCCGGACCATCACCTTCCAGCACGCCGACCAGAGCGGGCGCATCGGCGCCCTGCTGCTGGATCCGCTGATCGAGGACACCATCCGCGACGCCATCCACCGCACGCCCAGCGGCAATCACCTGGCGCTGGAGCCGCAGCTGTCCCGCGACATTCGCGCGGCGATCGACCGGGCCCTCGCCACCGCCCGCGGCGCCGCCGATCAGCCGACGACGGTGGCGCCGGTGCTGTTGACCGTCCCGGAGATTCGCCCGTACGTGCGCCGCCTGGTGGAAAATCAGGAACCACCGGTGGCGGTGCTGTCGTTTCTCGAGCTGGCGCCCGAGGCCGAGGTGCGGACGCTGGGTCACGTTCGCGTGTGACGCGCGGCGCGCGACGGCAGATGGCGCTTGTCGTCGCGGCCAGCCAGCGCGCAAGCTGGCCGCATGCACGCCGTGAGAACCGTCCTGGTGGCGCTGGTCGCCGTCGAGCACGTCTACATCCTGATCCTCGAGATGTTCCTGTGGACGACGCCGCGCGGTCGCAAGGCCTTTGGCCTGACGCCGGAGTTCGCGACGGCCAGCAAGGCGCTGGCGGCCAATCAGGGCCTTTACAACGGATTCCTGGCGGCCGGTCTGTTCTGGAGCCTGTTTCCGTCGACCAGCGTCAGCAGCGGCGCGCTGCAGGGTTTCTTCCTGGGCTGCGTGATCGTCGCGGCGCTGTTCGGCGCGGCCACCGCCAGGAGATCGATCCTGTTCGTGCAAGGCGGCCCGGCCATCCTGGCCATGGCGGCGCTGCTCGCCGACAGCGTCGCTGCCGGCGGGCGCTAGAAAGCTAGCCGGCCGGCGGATGGGGCGGTTCGATTCCCAGCCGGCGCAGAGCGGCGTTCACCTCTTTCAGGTCGCTCCACGCCTCTTTCTTCTTGCTGGGATCGCGCAGCAGGTACGCCGGGTGAAACGTCGGCATCAACGGAACACCTTCGTACGTCCGGAAGTTTCCGCGCAGCCGCGAGATGGGCGTGTCGTCGCGCAGCAGACACTGGGCGGCGAATTTTCCCAGCGTGACGATCATGCGCGGGCGAATGGCGCCCAGCTGCTGCTTGAGGAACGGCTCGCAGCGTTCGACCTCGTCAGGCTCCGGGTTGCGGTTGCCGGGCGGGCGGCACTTGATGACGTTGCAGATGTACACGTCCTGCCGCGTGTAGCCCATCGCCTCGATCATCTTGGTCAGCAGCTGACCGGCCTTTCCCACGAAGGGCTCGCCCTGCTGATCTTCGTCGGCCCCCGGGGCCTCGCCCACGAACACCAGCTGCGCCTGCGGGTTGCCGA
>DATLVT010000894.1:0-4242 GCA_035577105.1 Polyangia bacterium | reverse complement strand
CTGCTCCGTGCAGCGCTGGACGTCCCCCATCGTCGCCAAGGGGGCGCGCATCGTCGCCGGGGGCAACGGCAAGCTCTGCTCCTGGTCGGCGATGTAGCCGCCGGCGCGGACGCAGACCGGTAATTCTCACCGCCGGGCGCGTCAGCCCGCGACGAAAGCGCGGCCGGCGGCGGGGTGCCGGGTTCGTCGTGGTCCAGCGTATTCGTTGACGTTTTCTGCAAGGCCGTTGCTTTGCGCCGACGAGGCGTTAAGGTCTGGCGGCAGCCGTGGTTCCGCGCGCGGCTGCGCCTCGAATGATTGACCGCGAGCAACACCTGGCCCGGGTCGGGACCGTCCTTGACGAGTCGTATCGTCTGACCCGTCTCATCGGCCAGGGGGGAATGGCGTCCGTCTACGAGGGGCTGCAGCTGCGCCTGCACCGGCGCGTGGCCATCAAGATCATGTCGCCGACGTTGTCGGCGAATCGAGAGGCGTTGAGGCGTTTCCAGCGCGAAGCGCAGATCGCCTCGCGCCTGGCCCATCCGCACATCGTGCAGGCGTCTGATTTTGGCAAGACGCCCTCGGGCGAGCCGTACCTGGTGATGGAGTATCTGGACGGCGAGGATCTGGAGCAGCGGATCGCCCGGCGCGGGCGCGTGCCGCTGACCACCGCCGTCCACATCGTCAAGCAGGTGGCGTCGGCGCTGGCGGCGACGCACGGCAAGGCGATCGTCCACCGCGACCTCAAGCCGGCCAACATCGTGCTGATGGAGATCGAGGGCGAGGCCGACTTTGTGAAGGTCGTCGATTTCGGCATCTCGAAGATGCGAGCGGCCAGCACCAAGCTGACGCGGGCCTCGATCATGATGGGAACGCCCGGCTACATGGCGCCCGAGCAGGCGCGCGGGCAAAGCGACGACACCGACCACCGCGCCGATCAATGGGGCCTGGCCTGCATCGCCTGGGAGATGCTCTCCGGCCGCAAGCTCTTCTCCGGCCACGACGTCGCCGCCATCCTGTACCAGGTGGTGAACGACGATCCACCGGCGCTGGCGTCGATGGTGCCGGGCGTGCCACCGGAGATCGACGTGGTCCTGCGGCGCGCCCTGGCAAAGCAGCCCAGCGAGCGCTTCGCCACCGTCACGGCGTTCGCGCGTGCCTTTGCCGCGGCGGCATCGCCCACGGTGACGCCTGCCCCGACCCCGACGCCGGTCATCACCGATCGCGCCGCCCGCCTGACGGAGTTTCGCCGGCGCGCCCCGCCGACACCGACGCCGGTCCAGCGCGACTGGCGTCGCCTCTTGTTCTGGCGACCGCGGCCGCGCCGCAAGACCGGCGTCGTCGGGTACACCATGGCCCTGGGTCAGCGCGCCATCGAAGGGCTGCTGCCGTCGCGGCGCAAGCAGCCGTGGTGGCGACGGGCATTCGGACTGCGAGGCCGGACCGGCGGGGCCAAAGCTCGCGGAAAGGCTCGCGGAGACGGCCGCTGGAAACGCTGGGGCTCTTTCATCGGCCTGGGCGCGGCGGCCGTCATTGGCTTTTTGCTGTTGCTGTATGCCTTCCAGCCCCCAGGACCTTGACGCCCGCCCGTCCAGGCCCAGCTTGAAGGAGAGCCAGCGGATTTTTTCCGCGAAGGTTGCCGTGCTTCAAGTCATCTCTCACACCCCTTCAAGACTGATCATCGGCGCCCTGGTCGGCGCGGCCGTGGCCGTGCTGCTGGCGGCCGTGCTTGGCTGGCACGCGCTGCGACGGCTGTTTGGCGTTCCGCGCGTGCCGCGACCGCGGGCCACCTATATGGCCCTGGTGACGCTGTGGGCGGGGATGCTGGCCCTGTCAGGCGCGGCGGTGGTGATGGCGCTTCTGCTGCGCGATCACCAGGCAGTGGACGGCCGCACCCGTCTGGCCGAGCTGCGCTGCCAGGCCGTCGGCCCGGGCCGCGTCCAGATGGAGCTGACGACGACACCATCCAGCGCGACCGATCAGCCGTCCGCCCCTGCCCTCGCACCGGAGCGCTACGAGATCCAGGGTGACGCCTGCGTGGTGTCGGTGATGCAGATCGACCTGAGGTCGGGACTGGGGATCCTGGGTCCCACGCGCCTGTCGCGCATCGAGGGCGTCGGTTCGCAGACGGGCGCCCTCGAGCGGCCGCGCGTGAATCCCGAGTGGCTGACGCCTCGTGCTTCGCAGCGCCTGGCCCCCATCAATTTGCTGGTTCACGACGCCCGCCAGACCTCGCTGTCAGTCCCCGCCGGCGGTGAGCGCTTCTACCTGCTGGCATCGCCCAGCGGTCCCGCGCTGGAAAAAGCGAGCATCTAGGGACGCCTCCGACGCACTCGGGGACCGAAGACGGCTCCCACGTGCGAATCTAGGGTCCATGGTCGTGTTCCCCAGACGGACGGTGGCCGATCTTCTGCCAGGGCCGGCGCAGATCACCGGGCACGTGCGGGCGTCGGGGCCGCTGCTGCCGGCGCCTGTCAGCGGTCGACCCTGCATCTACTATCAGGTCCTCGGCCAGAACCACGTGCGGCCGTGGCACGATCGCCCGTCGTATCCGCCCTCGGACGTCCGGTTCTGGATCGATGACGACGGCGGCGGCCGGTTGTGGGTTTTGGTGCCGGCGTCGCCGTCGATCGAGTGCACGCTGACCGGCGAGGGGTTTCGCCGCACGATCTACGCGGGCGAGTCGCCCGAGCTTGATCGCCTGCTGGACCCTGGTGGATTCCCCTTCGCGCCCGACGCCTACGTCAAGGTCGAGGAGCGGATCGTGGTCGAGGGAGACGCCCTGACCATCGCCGGGCAGGTCCTGGAAGAGATCAGCGCTCGCGGCCGCGCCGTCAATTACCGCAGCCCGCCCGTGCGCCTCATCCTGCGGGCGCAGGCAATCCGCAGCGCCGGCGACCGCTGACGGACCTTCCGGTCACGGCAACAGGTTGCTCTCGATGGCGTCGGCGATCTGTTGCAGCGTCGGCGCCAGGCTGTCGGCGCAGATGGGCAAGAACAAGCCCTTGGCGCCAAACGCGCCGGTCCATTGCCGGATGCGCACCGCCGGATCGGCATAGCTGGCGTCGGCGGCGACACAGGAGTGGGCGATCACCGGCTGATTCTCGGTCACGCCGGTGCTCGTTGTTCCGGGCGTCACCTTGACGATGTAAGGCGTGACCGGGCCGGCGATGGCCGCCACCACGATCTGGCTGGGATCTCTCTTCAGCGCTTTCGTGCGCGCGATGACGTCCGCCACGCGGAGCAGCCGTCCGTCCTCCGCCGACGTGCACGACTGTCCCAGATCCACCTGGGACTGGCCGGCGGGCAGCGACCGCGGCGGCGGCTGGCCACCGCACAGATGCCCGAACTCGTTGCAGCGATAGGATGCCAGCGGCCCCAGCGGATCACTGACCAGCTGCGACGAAGGATCGAACAGCCCGCTGTCGGGGGGCGCCGAACAGTCGTCTTCGTTGGTCAGCATGACGATGGCCAGCAGGGCGTCGTCGCGAAGAAACTGCCGGTTGGTGGCCGGCAACGTCGCCGGTTCCAGGGCGCGCAGCATCGATGCGAACTGGTGCTCGAAGCCGCAGCCCTGATCGCCCAGCGAGGCAATGCAGGAAAAGGCGCTGGCCAGATCGCCGGTGAAGTTCTGGACATTGGCGGCGGACGCCAGGAAATGATCGCTGGCGTTCAGCACCATCGGGCATTGCTGTCGACGCGGCTGGCTTTGCAGCTGACCCTGATCGCCACCGACGCGACATTGCGGGCTGGGAGCCGTGGGGCCGGCGCCCAGGTCGGACGAGACCACGCCGACGTGAACGTCGGGCAGGCCGTGCGGCAGGGCCTGCAGGATGTCGACGAAGGCCGGAAAGGCCGCTGACAGCTTCTCTTGCAACGGCCTCATCGACGGCGAATTGTCGACGACGAACAGGATGTCGACCTTGCGCTTGTCCGTCAGCGGCAGGTCCGTCGTCTCGGGGGGCGATCTGTCCTCGCTGATCGCGTCGAGATCCGGCGCCACGTCCGCGTCGAGATCCGGCGCCGTGTCCAGATCATCCGCCGCCTCGACGGGCCCGTCGCTGTCTGGTTCGACCTCCGCGACGGCGTCGGCAGTCGGCGCCACATCGCTGTTGGCGGCGGCGTCGCGATCAGCGGCAATGATCGTCGAGTTGCTGTCGCAGCCAGCGCCCAGCCAGCCGAGACCGATCAACAAGCCCAGGCCCCATTCGACCGCGACACGTTTCATCGTCTTCATCTGGAGGCATTCTAGTCGCGACCACG
>DATLVT010000893.1:0-3470 GCA_035577105.1 Polyangia bacterium | reverse complement strand
CGAAACGTGAATCTGGAGAATTCTCGAATATCGGCCCCGCGGCCGGTCTACGGTGATGCACCGGGAGCAACACAGCGGACATCCATGGAGGTGGATTGAATGCTCAGCGGGCATCGGTCCGCACGGCGCCGTAGCGGGAATAAAAGCCGTGCGGCGCGTATTGCGGTCCCTCTCGCCATTCCGATGGCACTGGGCCTGACGCTCGGGATCATTATCGCCGTCTCGGGCGGTAACTCGACGACGATCGCGCAGTCGGCCCTGGGCTCGTGCGCCTCGGCCGCGGCCAGCGCCCCGGCCGCGGCAGCCAGCGCCCCCGCCGCGGCAGCGAGTGCCCCGGCGGCCAGTGCTCCCGCGGCCAGTGCTCCCGCGGCAGCGAGTTCGGCTGCGGCGGCGCCCTGCCCGTCGGCATCAGGCTCAGCGGCTGCCACCAACCCTGCCACCGCGGCTGACTTCGCCATCCCGCCGAACAACGCGGCGAACCGGGCCGGACTGGCCGGGGCGAACGCGGTGGACGCGGCCGGCAACGCGTTCAGCTTTACCCAGAACGCGGATGAGGCCGCGGCCTCGACGAACTGCACGGTATCGGTGCCGGCCAATCCGCTCAGCGCCCAGGGGCTGGCCACGCCGTGGGTCCTCGGGGACGGCTGCACCTGGGCCAACGGCGGCACCGAGGGCGTGTTCATCGACGCCACGATCCTGGCGCCGGACGGCCAGATCCAGGTGTACAACCCGCTGGTGATCAACCAGGGCACGACCCCGGCCGTGGCGCCCGTGGCACCCACGATCGCGGCGGGCTCACAGGTCATCCTCAGCCTCGGCTTCAACGGCAATGCGCTGGCTCTGGTGGGCGCGGGCGCGCAGCAGGGCAACTGCATCGACGCGTTCGGCAACTCGCTGATCAACCAGACGCCGCAGTGCAACGCGGCCAACTTCTACCGGCTCGCCAACGCCGAGATCGCCCGGGGCACGCTGACGGTCCCGCCGGCCGGCACCGGCCAGGACGGCCAGGCGTGCCAGACCACCCGTGACTTCGCGCTGATCGACCAGGACCAGAGCGACAACGCCGTGGCGAGCTACCTGTTCGACCCGGCCACCGGCCAGAGCGCGCAGGCCACCGCGGCCAACGCCGGGGCCATGGCCAACGCCACGGTCGAGCAAAACGGCAGCGACAACGGCCTGCTGGACAAGTTCGTGGATCCCGCGCTCGGCTGCACGCCGTTCACGGCCCCCAACCCCACCAACCCGAACGGGTCGAGCGCGTCGCAGGCACTGAACGAGCTGTCCGCCCGGGCCAACCAGAAGGGCACGATCGCGCTGCTCCCGGTCAACAACCCGCAGCTGCTGGTCGGCGGCAACTTCAGCATCGGCAAGACCAACGCTTACCGGGTCGAGACCGACCAGCCGCGGCTCGCGGCCACCACTAACACCAGCCGGAACGCGGCCCGGTACTGCCAGAACATGGTCAACATCCAGGCGCCCAGGCTGAAGCTGGACGCGGCCATGGAGACCGGCACCGCCTCGCCCGTCCCAGCGCTCGGCAACAACCTGGCCACCTTCCTCGCGGCCCGGCTGAGCGGCTCGTTCGGCAACCTGAACTGCCAGAACTTCGGCCTGACCGACCCGGTCACGCTGACGACCGACGCGAACGGCGTGGCGACCGCCGCGACGTTCAACACCGCGCAGCAGACCGCCAAGGTCACCGGCACCACACGGGGCGCCCGCCCCGGGCGCGGCGGCGGCGGCGCTGGCAACCGCGGCAACTTCATGATGGGCAGGCACGGGCACATGTAGCCCGCTGATCGGCGGCGCCAGCGCCTGCGCGGGTACCCGCCGAGAGTCAATCAGCTCCATGGCCGAAGGTGGCCCCGGGAATCCGGGGCCACCTTCGCCGTCTCCGGCGTAATAACCTCGCCGTCCGCGGGCCCGGTCTCGCAATCGGTTGCGTGCCCGGTCGCACGTGCAACCGCGTATCACGGGGTTATCTCGGTGCCTTCATTCCGCCCTTCACCTGCGACGTAAGGATTTGGCAAGAAATTCGAGAGGATCGGATGCGACCCGCTCCTAAACCTTAAAAAATTCTTACCTGGAGGGAATCTTCAGAATTTGCCGATCTTGCCGAAACGTGCAGGTCTACCGTGATGCACCGGGAGCAGCACAGGGGACTTCCCACATGGAGGTGGATTGAATGCTCAGCGGGCATGGCTCCGCATGGCGCCGTCGCCGGAACAGCCGCGCGGCGCGTATCGCGGTACCTCTCGCCATTCCGATGGCACTGGGCCTGACACTCGGAATCGTCCTCGCCGTCTCCGGCGGTAACACCACGACGATTGCGCAGTCGGCCCTGGGCGACTGCGCCACGGCCGCCGCCAGCGCCAGCGGCGCGGCCCCCGCGGCCCCCGCGGCGAGCGCGGGTGCGCCGACCCCCGCGGCCAGCGCCGCGGCTAGTGCGAGCGCCCCGGCGTCAGCCCCGGCATCAGCGGCGCCCTGCCCGTCGGCAGCGGCATCCGGCTCGGCGCCGGCGTCCGCACCGGCGACGACCGCAGCCACCGTCGCGGGCATTCCTCCCATCAACCCCCCGGGCCGCGTCGGCCTAGCCGGCTCGAACGCGGTTGATGCGGCCGGGAACGCGTTCAGCTTTACCCAGACCGAAGCCGAGGCGGCGGACTCGACGAACTGCACGGTGACCGTGCCGGACCGTCCGCTGACCGCCCAGGGCCTGGCCACGCCGTGGGTTCTCGGGGACGGCTGCACCTGGGCCAACGGCGGCACCGAGGGCGTGTTCATCGACGCCACGATCCTGGCGCCGAACGGCCAGATCCAGGTGTACAACCCGCTGGTGATCAACCAGGGCACTACGCCGGCCGCGGCGCCGACGCCGCCGACGATCGCGCGGGGTTCGCAGGTCATCCTCAGCGCCGGGTTCAACGGCAACGCGCTGGCCCTGGTCGGCCGGGGCGCGCGGCAGGGCAACTGCCTCGACGCCTTCGGCAACTCGCTGATCAACCAGACGCCGCAGTGCAACGCGGTGAACTTCTACCGGATGGCCAACGCCGAGATCAGGCGCGGCACCCTGAAGATCCCGGCCGCGGGCACCGGTAAGGACGGCCAGGCCTGCCAGACCACCCGTGACTTCGCGCTGATCGACCAGGACCAGAGCGACAACGCGGTGGCGAGCTACCTGTTCGACCCGGCCACCGGCCACGCCGCGCAGGCCACCGCGGCCAACGTGGCGGCCATGACCGGCGCCACGGTGGAAAGCAACGGCAGCGACAACGGCCTGCTGGACAAGTTCGTGGATCCCGCGCTCGGCTGCACGCCGTTCACGGCCCCCAACCCCACCAACCCGAACGGATCGAGCTCGTCGCAGGCACTGAACGAGCTGTCCGCCCGGCAGAACCAGAAGGGAAAGGTCGCGCTGCTCCCGGTCAACAACCCGCAACTGCTGGTCGGCGGGCAGTTCAGCCTGGGCA
>DATLVT010000892.1:0-4356 GCA_035577105.1 Polyangia bacterium | reverse complement strand
CCCGCCGGGCAGCGAGGTGGTGCTGGTGATCGATCGGCGCGGACGCGACCTGACGTTCCGTCTGCGCCGGGCCCGCTATGAGCTGAAGCCGGTGGAAGGACACCTCATCGAAGAGGGCCTGGGGTACATCAAGATTCGCATCTTCGCCTCGAACACCGACGCCATCGTGGGCGATCTGCTGGAGCAGCTGAGCAGCAAGAGCAAGGGGCTGCGCGGGCTGATCCTGGACATGCGCCGCAACCCGGGCGGTCTTCTGGACCAGGGGATTCGCGTGGCGGATCGTTTCATCTCCGACGGGTTGCTGGTCAAGACCGTGGGCAAGGGCGGACGGGTGATGGACGAGGCCCGTGCCCATTCGCGCGGGACGTGGCTGGGGTTCCCGATGATCGTTCTGGTCGACGGCGCGACCGCGTCGGCGGCAGAGATCGTGGCCGGCGCCCTGCAAGATCACGGACGCGGCGTCATCCTGGGGACGCAGACCTTCGGCAAGGGTTCGGTGCAGACGCTGATCGATCTCGACGGCTGCGGGCCCAAGCCGTGCGGCCTCAAGATCACCATGGCCCGCTATTACACGCCGTCGGGGCGGTCCATCCAGGGGCAGGGGATCACCCCCAACGTCATCGTCGAGGCGGTGGCGCCGCCGTCGCAGAGCGCCGACGACGACATGCCGCGCGAGCGCGACCTGCAAAAGCGCCTGCGCAACGAGCAGGGCGAGAAAGCCACCGAGAACAAGCGCCTCGACGACTATCAGCTGCAGATGGCCCTGGATTATCTGCGATCGTGGGCGGTGTTCGCCAAGCAGGTCAGCAAGAAGTAGCTCCATCGCGGGAGGTGCGAAACCTTCCGAGGTTGATTTCATCGTCGATCTACGTTCTGCTGGCGGCTTCACTTCGCGCGCGGACGGACGATTGACGTCCTCCGATGCGCCGGGAGGATTGCAGACATGAGCACAGGGCTACCCCCTTCGGGCATGGACGAATACAACCGGCTTATGGCGCAGCGGGCGGCGCAGCAGCGACGCAACCGCATGCTGGTAGGCGCGGTGGTGGGGTTGGTGGTGGTTCTGGTCGGCTACCGCATGTTTCAGGATCGCCGGGCCAAGGGGATGGCGCTGCAGAAGCTGCAGTTCGGTGAGCGGTTCGTCAGCGTCGACAAGAACGAGACCGGCGCCTTCTGGAACTGCATCACCTCCAGCGAGATTGACGTGGGGATGTTCCAGAGCACCGACCAGATCCAGAAGCGGATCGAATCGGCCTATTTCACCCAGCAGAAGACGTTCTCCGAGCACCTGACCACGGAGTGCATCCCCAAGATCGAGCGGGCTCGCCAGGCGGCGGGCGGCCTGGCCGGGGACACACCGGCGGAATTCAAAGAGGCCATCGACAAGTACGCGGGCACGCTGCCCCGCCTGCAGACCGGCATCGAGACCTACGCCGAGAAGATCAAAGGGCGCGGCCAGACCAAGGACATCGACCAGCTGATCCAGGACACCGGCAACGCCTTTCACGCCAACCAGCTGCCGTCGCCGGAGGGCCTGGCCTTCGAGAAGTTTCTTTATTGCGCGATTCCTGACCTGGACAAGATGAAGGACGCCCAGCAGGTGCTCGAGTTCCTGGCCGACACCTGTTACCACAAGGACGCGGTCGCCTTCATGAACGGGGTGCGCGCGAAATGCGGACCGATCCTGACCAGCGTCGACACCCACGCCAAGGCGGCGCCTTCCAAGACCTGGAAGACGACGATGAAGAAGTTCTACGAAGAAGACGCCCGTCAGCTGCGGGCCTGGGAGGACTGCGCGCGCAAGTCGCGCAAGGGCAAGAAGGTGCAGGACCTGGAAGACTTCCTGCAAGCTTCCGGCGAATACATGGAGGCGCGCACCGGCGTCGTGCAGGCCGTGCGAACGGCGGCCACGCAAGCGGCGGGCGGTGGCGCCGCTAGCGAGAAAAAGTAAAGGCGTCGGGCAACAGCGCGCCCAGCGTATGGACGGCGGCGGCGCCGCCGCGCGGCCCTGCCAGATAGACGGCGGTGTCGGGGCGGCCCAGCTCGGCCAGGACCTGTCGGCAGGCGCCGCAGGGGGCGGCGGCGGGCCGGGCGTCGGTGATGACGGCGACCGCCCGCAACCCGCGCGCGCCGGCAGCGACGGCGGCGGCCACGGCGTTCCGTTCCGCGCAGACGGTCAGGCCGTACGACGCGTTCTCGACGTTGCAGCCGACGTGGATGCGCCCGGCCTCGTCGACGACGGCCGCGCCCACGCGAAAACCGGAGTAAGGCGCGTGGGCCCGGCGTCGTACGGCCCGCGCCGCGCGCAGCAGGGCGGCCGGCGGCTGCGCTGTCGTGGTCGCTGCGGCGTTCGCCCGGCGGCGGGGGGTCACGCCGACTTCCGCGGCGGCAACGCGGCGATCACGCCGGTGACCAGGTCGGCCAGCGCCTCCGAGCCGGCGGCGGCGGCGCGGGTGACGTCTTCATGGCGCAGGGGCTCGCGCGAGACGCCGGCGGCGTGGTTGGCGACCAGCGACAGCCCGAGAATGGCCAGGCCGGCGTGTCGGGCGGCGATCACCTCGTGCACCGTCGACATGCCGACCACGCCGGCGCCCAGCACGCGCAACATCCGCACCTCGGCCGGGGTCTCGTACGATGGCCCGGCCATGCCGGCGTAGACCGCCTCGCGCAGCGGCTGTGACGATCCCCGGCTGGCGGTGGCCGCCGCCAGCGCGCGCAGCGACGGCGTGTAAGCGTCGGTCATGTCGACAAAACGCGGACCCAGGCGTTCATCATTGGGCCCGGTCAGCGGCGTGGCGCCGGTCAGGTTGATGTGGTCGGACAGGACGACGATCTCACCCGGGTGAAAGACAGGATCGATCCCGCCCGACGCATTGGTGACGATCAGCGTGCCCACGCCCAGCGCCGCGGCCACGCGCACGCCGAAGCCGACCTCGCACGCGGAGTATCCTTCGTAGCCATGCACGCGGCCACAGAGCAGCAGCGTCTTGCGCTGGGCGACCTGGCCGGCCATCAGCCGCCCTGGGTGACCGGCCACGGTCGTTTCCGGGAAGCCGGGGAGAGCCGCATAGGCGATCTCGCGCGCGGCCATCAGGCGGCTGCCCACGCCGTGCAGGCCGCTGCCCAGGACCACGGCGACGTCCGCCCCGCGGGCGTCGATGTGCTCGGCGGCGGCACGCGCAGCCGCCTGGATGCGTTCGTGCAGTGTGGCCGCCAACTTCATTTTCAGGCACTAACGTAGCGCACTCAGGACAGCCTCTCCAGCACCAGCGGCGGGGCGCGCCGCGGTTTTTCGTCGGCGATGGTGATGGCCTGGTCAAGCAGCGGCCGCGCGGCCTGGAGGCGGGCGTCCTGCCCGAAGTGAACGGTGGCGATGGGTTGGCCACGTTCCAGGGCGTCGCCCTGCTTGGCGTGGAAGGTGAGGCCGACGCCCGGGTCGACGCGATCTTCCTTGCGCAGGCGACCAGCGCCCAGCAGGGTGACGGCCCGGCCGATGAGGCCGGCGTCAAGGCGCACCAGGCGGCCGGCGCGCGGCGCCTTCCAGATCGTCTGGTGGCGGGCGGTGGGCAGGCGCGCCGGATCGTCGATGCAGCGCGGATCGCCTCCCTGCAGCTGCACGCAACGGCGCAGGCGATCGAGACCCTCGCCCGACGCGATGGCGGCGGCGATGCGCCTGGTGCCCTCGGCGATGGTGCGGGCGGCCTTGCCCTGCACCAGCATCTCGGCGCCCAGGCGCAAGGTGAGGGCGCGCGTATCGGGCGGGCCGCCGCCGCGCAGGATGTCGATGGCCTCGGCGATTTCGGAGGCGTTCCCGACCGCCTGCCCCAGCGGCTGATCCATGGCCGTCAGCAAGGCGACCACGGTGAGGCCGGCCCGCCGCCCGAGATCGATGAGCGTGCGCGCCAGCTGCCGCGCCGCCGCCCGTGACGGCAGGAACGCGCCGCTGCCCACCTTGACGTCCATGACCAGGGCGTCGGTCCCTTCCGCCACCTTCTTGGAGAGGATCGACGACGCGATGAGCGGGATCGATTCGACGGTCGCCGTGGCGTCGCGCAGGGCATAGATCAGTCGATCCGCCGGCACCAGGCGACGGCTCTGGCCGGCCAGCACCAGGCCGGTCTTGCGCAGGACGCGGCGGAAGGCGGCCGGTTCCAGATCCGTGCGCATGCCGGGGATCGCTTCCAGCTTGTCCAGCGTGCCGCCGGTGTGTCCCAGGGCGCGCCCCGCCATCATCGGGACCGGCACACCGCAGGCGGCCACCAGGGGCGCCAGGCAGATCGAGATCTTGTCGCCCACGCCGCCCGTCGAATGCTTGTCGACCTTGCGCCCGGGGATGTCGTCGAGCTGCAGCCGATC
>DATLVT010000891.1:0-2210 GCA_035577105.1 Polyangia bacterium | reverse complement strand
GGCGTCGGACGGGACGATCTACTGGTCGCTGATCTACGACCACGGCCTCATCAAGAGCACCGACCAGGGCAACACCTGGAACCAGACCATCCCCAGCGCCACCTTGAAGACCGGCCACCCCATCGAATTGCCAGACGGCCGCATCGTCGCGCCCGGCCCGAAGACGCTGATGATCTCCGCCGACAAAGGCGGCACCTTCACCCCGCTGGGCGCGGCGCTGCCGTTCATGCCCAACAGCGTGACCTACTCGCCGTTTCGCAGCGCCTTTTTCATCGAACAGTTCGACTGCAACAACGCCGTGGTGGCCCACGCCATCAGTCGCTACGGATTTGATTACCGGCAGCCGTAGCTGCGTGGGAACGTCTTCAAGGTCGAGCCGTCGTCCACACTGGCAGTCCGTCGCTGATGTAAAGGCCGTCGCGCGCTGTCTTCGCGTTGATGGTGTAGACGATGACTCCGTGCGACCGGAGGACCGCGTAGTTCGCCGAGGCCAGCGTGTCCACGATGGTCCCACCGTTCGGCACCACGCCGTTGGAGAAGCGGCCGTACCGGATGGTTCCTTCGTTGCCGGTGATGGTGTCGTCCTGCCAGATGTACCCTTGCTCCAGCGCCAGCCATCTGGTCACGCCGGAAGCGAAACGACTGCCCGCGCAGGTCGCCACCGGCGCGCTGTAGGCCTGAAAATGATCGGTGGCCGGATCAAGCTGTGCCCAGGCGATGTTGGCGTCGGCCTTGAGAGACGAGAACGAAACCGGCCCCGCCGCCACGGCCCCGGTCACCAGGGGACAAGGCGCCTGCGCGGTCACCGTGCTGAAGTAAAGATCGTGCAACTGGGCGGACGCATCGAAGGTCTTGGAGTAAACCGCCGCGGAGCCATCGGTCGTCCAGCTCCAGAACCCGACAACGTGGGAGTCGAGGGTCTTGACCGTGCCGGGGTCATTGCGATCAGGAATAATTTTCAGATCGCCCGCGCCCGCCACCACACCGGAGCGGGCGATGATCCCGCCGGACGGGATCTCTGCGTACTGACCCACGCCGGCCATCAGCGTGGTGGGGTCGGCACCGTCGGGAAACGCCGCCATCTGCAGGGTGCCTGATTCCGCGCCGGCCAGGTAGTTGAAGGCGCTCAGCCAGTAGAATTTCTCGCTGTCGCTGGTGATCACCCAGCGCGAGACGTCCTGCGCGACCACCTGGCGAGAGGCGTCGTCGTTCAGCCTTTGCACGCGCAGCGTTTCCTTGTCGGTGGCGCTGTTCCGATTCGACCAGGCCAGGCGATCGCCGTCGGGTGACAGCTGGACACCGACCTTGGTCACTCCGTTTGGTTCGCTGGCGACGCTGTACAGAACGGTGTCGACCTTGGGCAGGGGCGCGCCATCCGCCGCCGGCAAGGCTCCCGCCAGCAAGTCCAGTGATGTCGAACCCGCGACACTGACGTTGTTGTCGAAACACCACGCCGCCGCGGCGGTTCTGTGACCGACGCAGAGCAGCCCCCCCGTCCCGGTCAACCGACGCGCGCCGGTCCAGCCCGGCCGCCAGGCGAAGGCGGTGCCAACGAAGTCCGTCAAGGCCACGTTGTCCGCATAGAAGATGAGCGTGTCCCCGGTGAATCCGTGGAGGGTGAGATCGCCGGCGAACAGGGTGCTGGTCAGGCGCAGACAGCGACTGTCGGTACCGTCGCACTTGATGTCGGCGCCGGCGACCGATCTCGAAACATTGATGACCCACAGGTCGCCGCCCGCGCCACCGGTATTCGCCGCGGCGGTTGCGGCGAACGCGCACCAGCGATCACCAGGGGCGGGGTCCTGGCTGGTGCAGCTGTCCTCGCCGGTCCCGATGAGGGCCACCGATCCAGCCAGCAGCCGCCGGCCGACCACCGGGGTGGCAGCGGCGTCACCGGGGCCGCCGTCGGCCGGCAGCGCATCGGTCGGGGCAGCATCGGCGTCGTCCGACGACGTTCCGTCAACCGGGGTGCTGTCGACGGAGGTGATGCCGTCGCCGCTCGGGCCGGCGTCCACCGCCGGCCCAGGGCCGTTAGCACCGCAGGCCGCCCAGGTCACGCTTGCCAGCAGGCAAAACCCCAAAACCAACGCTCGAACGGGCTCGATTCGCATCCTGATGTCCTCGGATTCTCGCGTCGCGGTCACATCCGCGTGCGGTTCAGTATTCCCGGGCTGCAAGTTGACAGAAATGGACGCCCTGGTCGCGCGAAA
>DATLVT010000890.1:0-2356 GCA_035577105.1 Polyangia bacterium | reverse complement strand
CCGGGACGGAATTTCCAGAAGCATCCAGCGAGGGCCCGAAATCGCCTCGGCGGGCCTTGCGAATCTCGTCAACGATGTTGTCTCGAGAAAGCGCAATCCCGGATTTTGGATCCACCAGGTCTGCGCTAACTGGATCAGTGTCAACGATTGTGTTTCCCGGGATAACGCCCCACAGGCCATAGTATCGAATCGCTGGATCCGAGTTCGCCTTCTTTAGCGGTCCGGTGCCGTTGACAAGATCAGCAACATCCTGAAGTCGTTGCTGAACGATGGCTCTTTCGCCGACATCAAGATTCCAAAAAACGAGATCGACAATAATGTTGGTCATGGTCCCACCATGCCAATGTAGCTCTGGTGCCGCTCCTCCCGCTGGAGCCTGGCTGAATACACATGTGCTCAAATCATCGCAAACATCGACTGGTGAAGGGCATGTACAGGATCCTGTCTGACACGTCGGCTGCTGACCACAAAGACCGCTGGTGGAACATGCGGTGCCGTCGTTGAACGCGGTCCCGCTCAGGCAGGTTCCGTTCGGCTGACGAATGCCAGGACTGTGGCATCCATCCGTGGGAGGGCAGGGGCTCAAGTCAGGCAGAGTCATCTTGAAGCCATGAGGCGCTCCGTTGACCGTGCCCCAACCGACGACCTCTCTGTTGTCGTTGATAGCGTATGCAGCCTGCAGCCGCCACCCTGACGATGGATCGATCTTGGTATTGAGGTCGACGATACCCGTCCCGTCGACCCAGACGAAGGCTTCGTATGGATAGAAACCCCAATGGTCATAGATAGAACCAACAACCTCACCTCGCGTATTCACATCGTGCGCAATGGGGAAATTGACGTAATTGTCGCCCAGAAATGGGGCGATCGTTCCCAGATCGGTGACCAGATTCGATCCGTTCGGCCCGACCATCAGTCGAAAGGCTCTGTTGTTGCCATCATGGACGCCCCATCCCACGATGATGCTTCCGTTCGTTCCACGAGCATCCTCCAACGTCCAAGGACCGCCCTCCGTCGAGACATTGGTGAAGGTGTTGAGATCTTCTATGCCGCGAGCGTCGCTGTATCGAAGCGCACGAAAGTCCCCGGACGACAGGTCGCCATGGCCAACGACAGCGCCGCTGTCATCGATGGCGTTGCCAATCGTGTAGCTGAACCCCGGCGGCTCCGGCAACACATCGTTTCCTGCAGAACCAAAGCGAAACATGGTGTGCACGCCTGGATAGTAACCATGCCCCGTCATCGTGCCGGCGGCGTTGATCCCGGCCCCGGCGCCGGCGCCGTTGATGGAGTGAAACTGTGAATCGAGCAGGGGATTGTAATAGCCGGCCGTGATCCAGCCGGAAGACGTGACGTGAGATCCCGAGATGACGCCTGCGTCGTTGATGCCGGTCGGAAAGACACCCTTCGCGTCAGACGGAATCGGCGTTCTGCCTCCGGTTTCCGTCCACGTGAAACCATGGGCGACGATGTTTCCTGGATTGATCGCTGCCGTCGCTCCCTCGGTGTCGCAACCGACGACAACGCCTTGGTTGTTGATGTCGAATGCGATGCTTCCGTCAAGCGTCGTTCCAATGTCGATCACCGGTATGTAATCGGAAAGAGCGCTCTGCCTGTTCCCGACAGTCTCTTTGTCCACCGGACGGTCGCTCGACCTCGCGCATGATGCAGAGAGCAGGGCGGTGAGGACCAAGCCCTGTGCCTTGGAGAGGATGAGTCGCGGGAACAGCTGATTTATCATGTGGTCCTTGGTCTGTTTTGCTGGATCAAGGGAGAAGGTACGCTCGGGCGCCTCGTTGCTGGCTCGGCGCTGGTCACGAACGGCTTGCTCCCTTGCTTTGATGACGGGCGCGCTCGCGGTTGTCGCGCGAAATTTAGAGAACAGGAAGTTTAAATGTGGCTGGTTTGGTGCGTCAATGTCCGAGAGAGGGCATTCTGTCTACCGACCTCCCCTGATGTCGCGCCAGACCGCCCTCTTCGGCGGGGAAGAAGGACACGCTCGGAGGGACCGACGGACGCAGGTCTTTCCCGGCGAATTTGCACTCTGGGCTGGCCTGGGGATTTTCGACTGCCAGGCGTCGGGATCGCCGCCGTCGGGTTGTGGCGGTGGCGCGCCGGCGGCGGCTGGAGCCGGTAGATCAGCCTAGCCGCGCACGTAGACGGCGACGCCGGCGACGATGGTCATGGCCACCTCCATGGCGTTGTCCCACAGCACCAGGTCGGCGTCGCCGCCGATCTGCAGGCGTCCTTGCCCCGGCAGTCCCAGGACGCGGGCCGGTGTTTCGGTGGCCATGGTCAGCGCGTCTTCCAGCTGGGCGCCGGTGAAGGTCAGCATGTTGCGCACGGCGTGGTCCAT
>DATLVT010000889.1:0-10082 GCA_035577105.1 Polyangia bacterium | reverse complement strand
CTGGCCGGCCGCTACCAGATCGAGACCTTCGTCGGCAAGGGCGGCAGCGGCTTTGTGCTGCGCGCCTTCGATCGCATCACGCAGACGCCGGTGGCGCTGAAGATTCTCAGCCAGGAGCTGGCCAGCGATCCCCACTGGGCGGAACGATTCTCGCGCGAGCTGCGCCTGGGCCGCCAGATCCAGCACCCCAACGTCTGTCGCGTCTTCGATATCGGCGAATCCGACGGTCATCGCTTTCTCTCCATGGAGCTGGCGACCAAAGGCACGGTCCGCGAAAACATCCGGGCGGGCGCCGCGGCGCGCCCCTTCGCGGAATGCGTGGCCGACGCGCACGCGCTGGTGGCGGGCCTGGCGGCGCTGCATCAGGCCGGCATCATTCACCGCGACATAAAGCCGGAAAACCTGCTGCGCATGGAGGACGGACGGGTCGTCCTGTCGGACTTCGGCCTGGCCACCAACCCCAATCAGGTGCCGAAGGTGACCGTGCTGGTGGGAACGCCCTCGTACATGGCGCCCGAGATCGTGATGGGCGATCCGGCCGGCTTCCGCTCCGACGTGTGGGCGCTGGGCGTGACCATGCACGAGATCGTCTTCGGCAAGCGGCCGGAGTGGGACGTCGTCAACCACGAACGGATCTTTCGCTCGCCGGTGGACAAGGACGCGCCGTTGCTGGAGCGGCACTTCGCCGAGCTGTGCGGCGTCTGCGCCGCCGAGCGTCCGGAGAAGCGGCCCGCCAACGCCGGGGAAGTTCTGGCGCTGATCACGCAGAAGAAAAGCCCGCCCGCTCCCAGGCCAGTGGCGCGAACCGGGCGCGGCGCTGCGAAAGCCGGGTGGACGGCGCTGGCCGTCTGCGTGGCGGCGGTCGCTGTCGTCGCGGCCAGCACGGGCAGGCTGTGGAACGGCGCCTGGGCGACGTTGAGTCCAAGCACCCGGCCGCGAATGGCCACCACCCAGGGGGTCGCCGAGGACTGGTCGAAGTCGTCGCGTGTGCTGGCCGAGTTCCCGGGCCGCGTCCATTGCTTCAGCGCCTCGCGCGACGGCAAGTCTGCGCAGGTCGTCTGGGGCGCGCCCCCCGTGGCAGAGGACGTTGACGCCCTGACCGGACAGCGTTCGCCGTCAGCGCTGCTGCGCGAGACTTATCAAGAGGGCTGCCCGCAGCTGTCACCCCACGGCGAGAAATTGTTGTTTTCGACTGCGGATTCGACCGGCGCCATGCAAATCATGTTGTCGGATCGCCCTGATGGTGCGGGCGCGCGAACCATCACCAGAGGGTCGGCACCGCAATGGTTGGCCAGCGGGACGGAGTTTGTCTACGAGCTGGACAGCGTTCATGCCGCCGTTTTTTCCTTGCCGACGATGATGTTCAACGTGATCACCGATCCTGACTCCGACAGCGCCGCGATGCTGGAGGCGGTCGTCGTGAATGCGGCGGGCAATCTGGCGGCGATCAAGAGAGCGGATGCCCTGACCAGGGAGACTGTTTCTTTTGTTTCCCTGCCAGGTTTGTCACTGGTGGCCACGGTTGGATTGCCCGGTGGCACCACACGAATCGGCTTTTCGCCTGTCTCGCAGAATTTGCTGATCTCGGTGGAGGAGTCACCGTCATCGTCCCATCTGGCAGAGCTCGATTGGAAGTCGGGCGTTTCGCGGAAATTGGGGCTGATGCCGGGCTCGGACGTGCGAGGGCTGATTCAGGCAGGTCAACGACAGTCGTTGTTCCTGTCGCGACGCTATTCAGGCGACATCTGGGTGTACGAGTCAGCCGGCGTCCGTCGCCAGATGACCACCGACGGAGAAAACTGGAGCGCCGATCTTTCTATGTCGGGATACCTGGCTGCCGGCAAGAGAACGGCAGCCGGCTCGATGGTTGTCGTTGGCTATGCCCCTGATGGTCGTGTGGTGTTTTCATCGGATGGGCCGAACGACAGAACGCCCTCTTTCTCCTCTGACGGTAAGACCTTCGTTTACGTTCGTCACCCGTCTCGAGCAATCGTGCGATGCGATGGTTCGCCGGCCAGATGCAATGAGATTCATGTGGACAGCATGATGCCAACATCGCCCAGGTTTTCAGCAGACGGACGCCTGATCGCGTACATCACGCAGGTCGGGCTGCCGCGCGTGCACGTCATCTCGGCGGACGGCGGAAACGATCGTGATCTTGGACCCGCCCGGTTGGAATGCCCTCCCGTATGGGCAAGCGGCGATCGCCTCTGGGTATATCAGGGCACGGCCAGCGAGCGTCGCTGGGCGGAGCTTGATATCCATTCGGGGCAACCGACGGGACAGCAGAAGACCGCTTCCCTGGCCTCAGCCGCCGACCAATGCTCGCGCGATGCTGAGAACTGGCAGTCGCCATTCTTCAGTCGCGCGAGGATTGTGATCAACGAGGTGTCGGCGGTGAGCGCTTTGGCCGATAGGTCTCGCTAGCAGCCTCGGCCGCCAAAGGGACAGATGCCATGCGGCGCCGGCGCGGTCGGCGCTGCAATTTTCTTCGTCACCTGCGTTCCCGTAACCGCGGTCGCCGTGGAGAGGCTGAAGGCCGAGGCGAGGATGAAGATGCCACCGAGTGCGAGTTTCTTGATCATGGTGATTCCCCCTGTGTTTGTTGGTTTTGTCGGCTGATTTTCGAAAAACGCAGTCGTTTCCGACTCAACGTCTGCGTTGCAAACCGGGGTAGAGCAAAGTAGAAGCCATTACAGCAGACGTCGCGACGCGGGCTTTGCGGGGCGACAGGCCAGCTTTGGTGTCAGTGACAAAACTTTTTTCGGTCGGCACCGACCAGCCCTGGTGGGAGCGCCCATCTTGATCACGCCAAAAGACAGCGTCACGCTGGTTCCAAACCAACGCCGGCGAAGCGAGCTCAGGCAGACGCCTCTGCTGATCGTCCTTGGCAACGTGAACGGCGAGATGCCGGAGGCGTCCGACCGCTTGGTGACATTTCAGAATCTGCTGAGGCTGGGAAGACGCCACATCACCAACCTCGAGCCGGGCTCTGCGTCGTGGGCGGCGCCCGACCGCATGATCTCCGGTCAGCATGCGCAGATCCTGCGTGCCGGAGACGGATACGAGCTGATCGACCTGAACAGCACCAACGGGACGGTTGTCGACGGCGCGGTGGCGCAACCACGGGTGAAACTGCGCGACGGATCGCTGATCTTCATTGGATCACACGTGGCGGTCTTTCGGATGGCGTCTGCCACGGAGGTGGCCGCCATCAGAGCCGAGCTGGCGGCTCCTCTTGGTCCGGTTCCAACGGCTAACCCTGCCTTCGCCCTCATTTGCAGCAACCTTCGCAAGCTTGCGACGGCCGGTGAGGAGATTCTCCTCACTGGTGAGACGGGGGTCGGGAAGGAAGTGTACGCTCGGGCCGTCCACGAGGCCAGCGGAAGAAGCGGGCGCTTCGTCGCGGTCAACTGCGCGGCGCTTCCCCGTGAATTGGTGGAGAGCGAGCTGTTCGGATATGTCCGCGGCGCGCATTCGCAGGCCACGGCGTCCAAGCCGGGCATCATCGAAGAGGCCGAAGGGGGAACGCTGTTCCTCGACGAGATCGGCGACATGGCGCCCGAGCTGCAAACCAAGCTGCTTCGTTTTGCGCAGGATCGTCTGCTGGTGCCGGTGGGCGGAACGCGCCCGCGTCGCATCGACACACGCATCCTGGCCGCCACCAGTCGGACGGCGCCTCCTGGAAAAGCCGGGGCCGGCGGTCTGCGCGCCGATCTGGCGGCGCGACTGGGCGCCGAGCCGATTCGTATTCCGCCCTTGCGCGAACGGATGGAGGACGTCGGCGCGCTGATGGCGTTTCTGCTCGGTCTCCGGCGGCGTCCCTTCGATCTGGCGGCGTTTCAGGCCCTTTGCGTGCACACCTGGCCTGGCAACGTGCGTGAGCTGGGCAAGGTGATCACCTCGGCCGAGGCGCTGTCGCGCGACGCCGAGCGCATCGGTCTCGAGCACCTGCCGGCGGCGATCGCCGCGGCATCGGGACGAACCCGGATTTCTTCGTCGGGGCGGGTCTCCCGTCCGCCGCCATCGAAGGTCGAGCTGGAAGACATCATGCGACGGTTCCAGGGCAACATGCTGCGCGTGGCCCGCGAGCTGGATCGAAAACCGGCCCTGGTCTATCGCTGGGCCAAGCGGTTTCATCTGAACGCCGACGATTTTCGACCCAAGGAAGAGTAGGGCGGGGTAGGCGACCACGAGATCGCGGGCTTTCCCCGGCGCGCAGCGCGTGGTTGTGAAACTGTCACCGATCGAGATCGAGGCGCGTCAATCGAACGCGCGTCATTCACGGTGCGGGTTTATGCTGAGGCGATGACCGACGCGCCGCCAGCCTCCGATGTCGATGAACTGGCGCTGATGTTGCGGCCCGCGGGCGGGGGCATCTTCACGGTCAGCACCGGGCGCGCCGAGCAAGAAGCGCTGCAGCGGACGCTGTACGGGGCCGTCGATAGCGCCGCCGTGGATTCCGCGTGGCGGGCGTCCCTGTCGGCCATCGCCACCGCGAAAGCGGTTGTGCTGGGGATCCCCTCCGATTGCGGCGCCGGTCTTATACGGGGTGCCGCCTACGGACCACAGGGGGTGCGGGCGGCGGCGCTGCGCCTGCGTCCGGATTTTCCTCAGATGTCCCGACGCCTGGGCATCGTCGATGTGGGCGACGTGTTCGTGGTGCCCCAGTTGCTGAGCGACGAGATGCTGGACGCCGGCCAGGTGCAGGCCACCCGCGCCGCGATCTACGACGGCGACCCGCGGGCAGCGCGTCTGCCGGTGGCGCCGCTGTCGATCGCCGAGGCCGTGGTCGATCGGATCCTGCGCATCAACCCCGGGGTTCGCCTGCTGATGCTGGGCGGCGATCATTCGGTGGCCTGGCCGGTCGTGGCCGCGCTGGCCCGCCACGTACGCGAGCCGTGGGCCATCGTTCATCTGGACGCCCACACCGATCTTCTGCCGCAGCGACTGGGCATCAAGATCTGTTTTGCGACGTGGGCCTATCACGCCAATGAACTGCTGGGACGGGGTGGCCGTCTGGTGCAGGTCGGCGTGCGAGCGTCCGGCCGCCCGCGCGCCCACTGGGAGACCACTCTCGGCGTCCGGCAATTCTGGATGGACGACATCCGGGCGCGCGGGGAGCAGGCGATCGTCGACGAGCTGCTGGCGCATCTGCGCGCCAGCGGCGCGCGGCGGGTGTATCTGTCGAACGACATCGATGCCACCGACGCGGCGCTGGCGCCGTCGACGGGAGCGCCGGCCGATGGCGGCTTGTCGGTGGCGTTCGTGCGATCGCTGATCTCTCGACTGGGCGGGGCGGTGTCGCTGCTGGGCGGGGATGTGGTCGAGGTGGCGCCGCCGGTCGGTTCGCCCGCCGATGCACAGCGCACGACGGACGTGGCCGCTTGCTATATGCTGGAGACGCTGGCCGTTCTGGTCGGTGACAGCGCCCTGCGACCCCAAGGCAAAGCGCAAGCCCAAATGAGCGACCACGCATGACCGACGACGCGAACGACGATCAACGAGACGGCCAACCGGACGACGACGAGCCGGACGAGTTCGAGCGCAAGCTGGAAGAGGGCTGGCAGGCGCTGGAGCGCGGCGATCGGGCCCTGGCCCGGCGAATTGCCGACGAGGCGGTGGCCACGCCGGACACCGGCGGCGATCAGCCGCAGCGGCCGCCCGAGCAGATGGCGCCGGCGCTGCTGCTGCTGGCCGCTTGCTATCGTGAGGACGGCGACCACGACCACGCCATTCCGCTGCTGCGGCAGGCGGCCAAGGCCGATCCGGAGTGGTGCACGCCTGAGCTATGGCTGGCCGAGCTGCTGGCGGTTCAGCCCGAGACCACGGCCGAGGCGCGCCGCCACGCGGCCCGTGCCCTGGATCTGGCCGACGAGGAGGCCGAGTACCTGAGCGCGCTGGCGCTGAAGGCAGGGCTGGAGGCCGAACTGGGCGAGGTCGACGAGGCAAAGGAGACGTTGCAGGATCTGCCGGCGCCCGACGTCTCGCTGGGGGATCCCATGCTGGCGCTGGAGATCGCCGAGCTGTGGCTGGCCATCGGCGAGCCGGCCCAGGCCCGCGATCGCCTGGCGACGCTGACCAGAAGCGACCCGGACATGGCCGACGCCTGGTACACGCTGGGCATCGCCTGCGAGGAGCTGGACGACAGCGAAGGGATGCGGGCGGCCTGGAAGAAATCGTGGCTGTTAGACGCCCGCGCCGACGACGCCGATTTCGCGGTGCGCCTGGACGAGCGCGAGCTGGCCGCCGTGGCGGAGAGCGCTCTGGGCGAGTTGCCGGCGCGGGCCAGGGCCCTGCTGCGCGACGTTCCCATCGTCATCAGCGATCTGCCGGCGGAGGCCGACATCGAAAGCGGGCTGGATCCGCGTGTGCTGGGGCTGTTCTCCGGGACGCCGCATCCGGAGATTTCGCACGTCGGCGGCCAGCCGGGGCTGACGCAGATCCTGCTGTTTCGCCGGAACCTGGAGCGCTCGGCGGCCTCCGAAGACGACCTGCGGCAGGAGATCCGGACCACCTTGCTGCACGAGACCGGGCATTTCTTCGGCATGGACGAGGCCGATCTGGAGAGCGTGGGCCTGGATTGACGTGCGCGTCCCCGGCTTGACAACACCAGGGCCGATCATCATGATGCGCGGCACGTAACGTCATGGCCAACATCAAGTCGTCAGAGAAAGCCAACCGTCAGCGCATCACCCGCACCGCGCGCAACGTCGCCCAGAAGACCGCGATGCGAACCGCCGTCAAGCGCGTGCGCGCCGCCATCGGTTCCAAGAACGCCAGCGAAGCGAAGACCCTGCTGCCGTCGGCCATCAAGGCCATCGACAAGGCGGCTTCCAAGGGCGTCATCAAGCGCGGCACGGCGTCCCGCTCGGTGGCGCGTCTGACCCTGGCCGTCGCCCGCCTCAAGTAGTCAGCGGGTCGGACCGGCACCGGGCCGCCGCGACGAGGCGTCCTCGGTCAGCTGCTGGACCAGCTTGGACAGGATCAGGTCGGGATCGACGCGCGACGATTTCAGCGTGCGGTCCGCCTGGTACAGGCGCTCATAGCTGCGCTCCAGCGCGGCGGTGGACATGCGGCGCGCCGGATTGAGAACGTCGTCCAGAAAGAACGGGGCGATGCCCACGGCGCCGGCGATCTCGGCGCGCGGCGTCCCGGCGGCGGCCAGCTCCTTGGCGCGCCAGATCTGCCGCAGCTGGCGCAGCAACATGTACTGGATGCGCAGGGCCGGC
This sequence comes from Polyangia bacterium, assembly GCA_035577105.1. GTDB lineage: Bacteria > Myxococcota_A > Polyangia > Fen-1088 > Fen-1088 > DATKEU01. Next base: position 2,850 of record DATLVT010000889.1, on the reverse strand, counting down.
TCGCGGTTGCGCAGCATGTTGGCCAGGAGGCGCAGCGAACGGGCCACGTCGCCCTCGCCGATGGCCTTGGTCAGCTCGAAGACGCCGCGCTGGCGGGTCTCTGCGACCAGATCTTCGACGGCGTCCAGGGTGATGGGCTGGCCGGCGCCGACGTAAAGGGACAGCTGCTCCAGCGCCTGGCTGAGGCGTCCCAGGTCGGGGCCGGCGATCTCGGCCAGCGTGGTGGCGGCCTCGCCCTGGAGGGTCAGGTTGCGCGCCCGCGCCTCACGCGTCAGCCAGGCGCCCAGCTCGCGGTCGCGCAGCGGCGGGAAGTCGTGCAGAAAACCGGCCTTGCGCAGGGCCGCGAAGACCTTGAAACGGGTGTCGATCTTTTCGCCGATCAGGACCAGGCAGGTCGACGGGTTGGGATCGGCGACATACGCCAGCAGCGGCTCGAGCGCGTCGGCCTTGACGTCGTCGATGCCCTTGGCGACCACCAGCCGTTTCTTGGACGGTCCGGTGGCGAACATGGGCAAGGTCTGCGCCGCCGAGACCACGGCGGTCAGGCTGGTCTCCTTCAGCTCGAAGCTGTCGGCGTTGAAGCTGGGGCCGCTGGCCGCCGTGCCCAGCACGGCCTTGCGGATGGCGGTCAGGCAGCGGTCCACCAGGTATCGTTCGGCTCCGTGCAGGCAATAGATGGGGTCGATCTGGCCGCGTTCGACGGCGAGGGTGGGATCCTCGCGTTCGGGACCACCGCTGCGGCTCCATGCCATGACCTCTTTGTACTATAGAATTCGGCGCCGACATGACCGAACGACTGACCGCCGCCGGATTGCTTGTCCTGTCGAATCTCTTCATGACGGTGGCCTGGTACGGGCACCTGCGCTTCAAGAAGGCGCCCATCATCGTCGCCATCCTGGCCAGCTGGGGGATCGCCCTGTTCGAATACCTGCTGCAGGTGCCGGCCAATCGCATCGGCTATCGGGTGATGAGCGCCTATCAGCTGAAGGTGTTGCAGGAAGCCATCACGTTGCTGGTGTTCATCCTGTTCGCCTGGCTGTGGCTGGGCGAAGGGATGCAGGTGAAATATCTGATCTCGTTTGGCCTGATCGCCGCCGCGGTGGTGGTGGCGTTCCGATGAAGCGTTCGCGCGCCTTGCTGGCCTGGTACGACCGCGTGCGCCGCGATCTGCCCTGGCGGCGGGTGCGCAGCCCTTACCGGACGCTGGTCTCCGAGTTCATGCTGCAGCAGACGGTGGTGGCCACGGTGCTGCCGTATTTTGACCGCTTCGTCGCTCGTTTCCCGGACGTCCGCGCTCTGGCGGCGGCGCGGCAGGACGACGTGCTGGCGCTGTGGTCCGGGCTTGGTTACTACGCCCGCGCCCGCAACCTGCACCGGGCGGCCGTTGCGGTGGTGGCCCAGCACGGTGGCGAGATCCCTTGCGACGAGGCGACGCTGGCCACGCTGCCGGGCGTCGGTGCGTACACGGCGGCCGCGGTGGCGGCCATCTCCTTCGACGCGCGCACCTTCGCGCTGGACGGCAACGGGGCGCGGGTGATGGCGCGGCTGCACGGCGTGAGGGAGGTCGTCGATGCGCCGGCGGTGCGGCTGCGCCTGCGAGCGCTGGGGATGGCGGAGGTGCCGCCGCGGCGGGCCGGCGACTTCAACCAGGCGGTGATGGAGCTGGGGGCGCTGGTCTGCTCGACGACGGGGCCGGCGTGCGACGACTGTCCCCTGCGGGACGGTTGCGCGGCGCGCGCCCAGGGATTGACCGACGTCATCCCCGTGCGGCGGGCCAAGACACCGCGCCCGGTCGTGCGCGTCGCCTGCGCCTACGTGACCCGGGCCGGGCGGGTCCTGCTGGTTCGACGCCCCAAGGGGTCGCTGCTGGCCAGCACCTGGGCCCTGCCGTCCGCGCCTGTTGTCGGCGAGGCAGACGGCTCGGCGGCCGCGCGGCAGGCGGCGTTAGAAAGTGGCGTGGTGCCCGTGGGCGGTCGGCCCCGGTTGCGCGGCAAGGTCAGGCACATCTTCACCCACCGCGATCTGACCGCCGACGTCTACGCGGTGGCGGTGGCGATCGGCGAGACGGACGGCGGCGTCGCCGGGGAGTCAACTTCCGTCCGCTGGGTGGCGGCGGACGAGCTGGCGACGCTGGGGATTTCCAGCTTCACCCGCAAGACACTGGCCGCGGCCGAGCAGCCTGCGCCACCGCAAAAACGCGACAGCGGACGGGATCAGACTTAGAAAGGATCATGGTGCGGCGCACGATCTTGATGTTTCTGGTGTTCGCCTCGTGCGCAACCACCGCGCCGGCCCAGGTGCACCCGGGCAGCCTGGGGGCCGGCCAGCCGCTGCCGCCGCCGGTCGCTCCCGACGGAAACGGCTCGGCCACGGAGCCGCCGCCGGCGACCGCGCCGGGCAGCGGCGTCGCTGGCGCCGGCGCCGCGGAGGCCCCGGCCGACGCGGATTTTCGGGCGGCCAAGACCCGCTTTGAACAGGGCGATCGCGAGGGAGCACGGGCCGCTCTGGAAGCGTTCGTCAAGGCCAACCCCGCCCATGTGGCGCGACCGGCGGCGGAGATCATGCTGGGACGGCTGGCCCTTCTGCGGGGCGACGCCGCGGCGGCCCGGGCGCTGCTGGATCCCCTGGTCAGCGGTCCAGCGCCGGATCCGACCTTGTCCTCGACGGCCCGATATTATCTGGGCCTGGCGGAGGCGCGCGGCGGAAACGCGGCCCGTGCCCGCGAGTTGCTGTCGCCGTACCTGCCGCGCCAGCCCGGAGACGCGCCTGACGAATCACTGGTCGAGCTGCGCGGCGCCCTGGCCGAGGCGGTGGCGGCGGGCGGCGATTTCGTGCTGGCCCTGGATCTCT
>DATLVT010000888.1:0-14440 GCA_035577105.1 Polyangia bacterium | reverse complement strand
GTCGGCCGAGACCTGAAACTTCGGCCAGTTGCCCGTCCCGCCCTTGGGATTCTGGAACCAGTAGCCGGTGCCGGCGGGAATCGGCTTCGTCTGTCCCGTCGTCACCGGTCCGATGTCGGACGCCGAGTTCTGAAAGATGTCATCCCACCCGTCGCCGTCGAAATCGTAGCCGAACGCGGACCACGAGTCCGACACACCGGTGTTGATTTCGGCCTCGATGCCGCTGACCGGCAGATCGTCATGTCCATCGCGATAGATGTGCTCGCCGTGCATCGGGTCCGCCGGGTTGTAACCGGGGTCGAAGGGACCTTTGTACCAGCGCTTTCCGGCGGCGATGTCCAGCGTGCCGTCGTGGTCGAAGTCGCCGATGGCCACGCTCTCGGCCAGGAAGCGGTTGTGGATGACGATCTTGGTGTACGTCAGGTTGGGGTTCTTGGCCCCAGCCGGGGCGCCGCCCGAGCCGGAGGCGGCGTCGATCGTCCCACCGGCTCCGCCGCCAGCGCTGGCGTCCGAACCGCCGTTGCCCGACGGTTCGATGTTCACGCCCCCGGAACCAGTCGACCCGCCCGAGCCCGAGCCCGACACGCCGCCGCTGCCACTGCCAGAACCACCACCGGAGCCCGGCATTGGCATGGAGGCGGGGCTATAGGCGCAGGCGCCAAAGGACAGCGCCAGGGCGCCGCAGACAAGGGACAGAAGGACGCTACGTCCTGTTTGTGGGGTTCGCATTCCGAAGTACCTCCCGCGTGGATTTCGCAGCGTGCAGGGCACGCTTTAGCACAAAACTCGCCGCAAAAACTGGCCCTTGAAGGAAAAACATCGGCCAAACGTCGCGCAAACCAATGTGCCTCAATAGACGTTGCTGGAACGTCAGGCAGGCAGAAAAAGATCGTGGCGCGATTATTGGCCTAAAAGGCTCTTCACGGCCGCGATGAGGGCCGGGCTGCCCACGCTGCGGTCGGTCCCGACGGGCAGACGGCGCAGGTACCAGCGAACCGTCGCCGTGTACGTGGCGCCCGGCATGATCACGTCGTAAGAGCTGTGGTCCTCGAGCTCGATATAGGTCGGTGGATCGTTACAGAAGAGCTCGATGTCGTAGTGACCGGTGGGCGCCGTGGCGGGCGGAACGATCGGCTTGAAGGCCTTGACGAACAGCAGGTCGCCGCCGGGATGAGGGGCGACGTGCGCGATGAACCCGCCCGTGGATTCGGAGCCGGACTTCGACGACCCTTTCCCCGCCATGTGCGTCGTGTTGTCGTACCAGGTATATCCCTGCGCCTGCTTGAGCTGCATCACCTGCGGTTCACCGGCGTTGGAAAAGTCCACCTGTGACTTGGTCCCGGTCGTGAAGAACGTCAGGCCACCGGGGAACACGCGGGTGACCTCCCAGTGGGACAGCTGGTACGGCGTCGTGCCCACGTTCGTGATCTTGTAATCAATGACGACGCTCTGCTTGGCCAGGTCGGCGTGGAACACCTTGGTGATGGTAAATTTCTTGTTGTTCTTGAGGGTGGTGTAGGCGGTATTCGTCGAGGTGATGACGCCATCGGCGCCGACGGTCGTCGTATAGGGCAGGTTGTCGACGATCGGCGGCGGGGCGAACATCATTCCCACCCAGTCGTCAGCGGGGCTGGTCCACAGCGTCGAGCCGAAGTACTGGGCATTCTCTGTGGCGTCGGTGAGCAGCTCGTCCCCGCCCAGCTGGAAGCTGGTGATGCGCGCGCCCAGGGTGGGCTTCACCTTGAACGTCAACGATCCGAATTCCAGCACGTCCAGATCGCCGCGCGCGATGGGGAGGGTCAGGGTCGCCGCGTCGCTGCCGGCATCGCCACCGTCGGTCGCGCCGTCGAGCGAAGCCGGCCTGTCGGGGTTGGACACATCGGTGCTGCTTCCTCCGGCGCCGCCGGTGCCGTTGGTGTCGGCGCCGGTGGTGCCACCGCTGCCGCTGGCGCCGCCGCTCCCCTGGGCGCCCCCGCTGCCGCCGGCGGCTCCGTCTGCCTTGTTCGGTCCGCTGCCCGCGTTCGACCCGCAGCCGGGGAGAGCGCCGAGGGGCGAGATGACCAGAAGAAGACCTGCGGCCCAAGAGGTTTGCCTGATCGTTGCCACTGTTCGACACATAGACGGCAGTTACCTTACTAGCAGGCAGAAAAAAAGCGCGCGGGTTCATGGTTCTGTCGTTCCTGCATCAGAAAGCGCGATGCTCCCGGGCAAACACTGAAAAATGGTTGACGAAGGCGCCACCTCATCGGCGTACTAGCTCCGCGCCGATTTCGCGCGATCGCGACAACGTGAGCCAAGGAGCTGCCGATGCAATCGAGAGCCACGAAGTGTTTCACACGCCCCGTCCCGTTGAAGTTGCTGGTGGCCTTTGTTGGAACGATGACCTTGATCGGCGGGCCGGCCCTGGTGGCCGCCAAACCGAAGGCGTGCGTTCCCGGCAAGACCAAGAAGATCGCCTTCCTGATGAAGCAGTCGACGGCCTATCGCTATCTGCACGCCGACATGCCCTTCTTCGTCAAGACGGCCGAGGCCGCCGGTTACAAGGTCATCACCCAGTCGGCTGAGAACGACGCCATGGTGCAGGTCGGCCAGGCGGAGAACGTGATCACCCAGGGCGTCGACGTCATCGTGATCAACCCGGTCGACTTTCACGTGGCCGGCACCATCGCCAAGAAGGCCGCCGCCGCCGGCGTTCCGCTGGCCTCGTACAACGATCTGATCCTGGGGGCCAAGCACGACGCCTTCGTCGGTCGCGACAACCGGGAAGGGGGCGTGGTCTCGGCCAAGGCGATGATCAAGGCGGTGCCCACCGGCAAGTACGCGTTGATTGGCGGCGATCCCGGCCAGACCGGGGCGACGGAGATGCAGGCCGGTTACCACGTGGTGCTGGACCCCTTCATCAAGAAGGGGCAGGTCAAGATCGTCATCGATCAGTTCGCCAAGGGATGGAAGACCGAACCGGCGCAGGGGCTGGCCGAAAACGCGCTGACCATGACCGGGAACAAGGTCGACGCCTTCCTGGTCTCCTACGACGGTGAGTCACTGGGCGTGATGCAGGCGATCAAGGGCGCTGGCCTGAAAGCCGGCTCGATTCCCCTGACCGGTCAGGACATGGAGCTGGCCGCCATCCAGGCCATCATCGAGGGGCGCATGTTCGGCAGCGTGTGGCCGGCGCCCGACAAGATGGGCGAGAGCGGCGCGAAGGTGGCGGTGGCTCTGGCCAAGTGCGAGGACATCGGCGCCAAGGACACCATCGACAACGGGGTCGACAAGATGCCCTGGGTGAAGACGCCGATTTATTTTGTGGGGGCGGAGGACATCGGAAAATTCATCTGCACGCATCCGCACTGGGTCGATATCAACGAGGCGTACAAGAATGCGCCGCAGAAAAAGCCGAAGTGCTGAAGTGCTGAACGGACGCCCGGTTTTTGTGGCGTCCGCCTCCTCCGCGTGGGCGGGTCCTGTCGCTGCGTGACAGCTTCCCCAGCGGGCCGGTTCGCCGGGGCCGCGTTCGAGATTCTAGAGATCGCGACCCGTGTAACAGAAGCGCAGAGGGACAACGGCCCCGACGAACCGTCCCGCTGGGGGCCCCTCACTCCGCGCCACCCCCCCACGCTCCGTCGGCTCGCTCGGGGCAAGTGTTGCAGGGTATCGAGGAACAAGAGTCCCTCGGAGATTCCTCCGTCGGCTCGCTCGGGGCAAGCGTTGCAGCGTATTGAGGAACAGGAGTCCTTCGGAGGTCCGTCATGGGCGGCGTTCGTGCGTAATGGATGAAGGCATACAGGCGCGCGGAGGGGTGGGACAGAGTCTCGGCGGGACGTCCCGGAGCGCTCCTGCCCGGAGGGGTCCGCCCCGCAGGGCAGGTTGCCAGCGGAGGGTTCGAGGACGCCCCGTGCGGCCGCTGGATCTGTTCAAGGCGCTGCGGAGCCCGGGGACTGCTCGCGACTGTTTTCCCGTTCACCTCACCGCGGCCGCGTGAGGCGTCCGTGCCGCCGAGGCTCTGTCCCACCCCTCCGCGCCCTCGCCGTAAGGAGTGAAGCAGCCTCACAGCTTCACGTCTTCACGTCACACCTTCTTGAAGACGCCGCCCACGCTGGCGTGCACGTTGCGGCCGGCTGACGGTCGGACCTTGGCTATGGACTGTGGCGTGCCGGCCTTGATGATCACCAGGCGGTTGGGCTTGGGGGCCACGAATGAACCGATTCCTCGCTGCATCAGCAGGCGGTTGGCGTCTTCGTTGTCGAGGTGACTCTTCCAGGGCGGTGGATCGGGGTGATCGGCCATCGGGCGCAGGCGATGGAGAAAGACGCCCTGTTCACGGGGAACGGCGCGCTCCTCGGCCACGAACAGCTCGCCGCCCCATTCGATGTTCCACTGGGGATGGGCAAAGTAGATCCAGCTGCCGGCGTCCTCGTCATCATCGCGGTGCCACAGGCGTCCCTGGCCGGCCACGTAGAGGGTGGGACAGGCGCTGAAGGCCTTCCAGTCTTTCCCGCGCTGGCCGATCGTGGCGGCCACCGTCGGGGCGGCGTCGGCCACCGCCTTCATCAGGGGATCCAGCGGCGTCTTGGTCGGATACTGCGCGTCCCAGCGGCGGTCCCAGCCGGTCGTCGGACCGCGGAGCACGCCGCTGTCCTCCAGAAGCCACTGGCCCTGCATGCCCAGGGCATCGACGCGCTGAAAGGTCTGGATCTGGAAAAGATTCCAGAGGGCGTCGTGCTGCGGGGCCGGCAGGACGTCGTCCAGCACCGTGACGAACTCATTCTGGACCGTGAGGCGTGGCGCGTCCGACATGGAATCTCCTGCGTGCTATTTTCACCGGCGGTGCCAACTTCCGCCAGCGTCACCGCGCAGACCGAATTCTTCACCGTCCTTGACGACGTCTTGCCCGCCGACGTGCGCCAGCGGCTGTGGAATTACTTTCAGGTCCAGCCCATGAATGCGGTCCGGCAACTGGGGCTGCAGGGGCACTGGCTGCTGGAGGACGGCGAGACGTTGCGCGGTCCCACGGTCGGCTGGGGGCACAAGTTCGACGCGAAGTATCCCGCGGGCGCGCCCATCGACGACGTGATGAAGGCGGTCGTCGACTGCGCCGATCTTTTCGCCAGCGCCGTCGGCCGGTACCGGATCGACTGGGAGGTGTTCAGCGCCATGCCCACGATCTATCAGGCGGGGCAGGGGCTGGTCTGGCACCGCGACTCCGAGGACAACGCCGGCAGCTGGATCTATTACGCGCACGAGCAGTGGAACATCGAATGGGGCGGCGAGCTGCTGCTGTCGCACGCGCGCGACCTGCCGCGCGACTCTGGCGTCTACTTTCATCGCCTGCGCGCCACGCCCGATCTTCCGGAACCGCCGCCGTGGCAGAGTCACCTGGACAACAGCGACGCCAGCGAGCTGCTGATGGCCAGCGGGTTCGGCTCGTACGTGGCGCCCAAGCCCAACAGGCTGGTGGTGATCAAAGGGGGAACCGCCCACGCCATCGCCAAGATCAGGCCGGCCGCCGGGCGGCACGTTCGCGCCAGCGTCGGGGGGTTCTTCAAGAAGAAGAGCGTCCGCCTGGATCTGCCGGCCAACCCGATTCCGCGTTAGCCGCGTCGGAAGGCGGCGGCTTTGCCACCGGAGTTCCATCGCTGGAGGCCTGGAACCCTTCGAGGGTTCCAGGGTTTCGAGGCGTAAATGTCAGACGTCGAGGCATCCATCGGCAGCCCTCTCTGTAGTCTTTAGTTAACAGGTGTCATCTGCTGGCGTTCGTTTCCATTCGGTAAATCGTTGCAGATCGGCCTTTCGAAAGTGGCGTCTGCCTTGCTATCCTAAGAGACACCCGGTGGGGCATTTCTGGCCGAGTAGGGCGGGCGTCGGGCGGGCTTCAGTCGACCACCACTACTAGACGCAGGAGATTGTCATGCGCTTGCTGTCTCGGGCCGCAGTCTCGTCGCCTCTTGATCGGTTCTGGCGTGCGCCCGCCGTCGCGCTGGTTGGACTCACGCTGTCGGCGGTTGGATGTTCGGGCGCCATCGGCGATCCGAGCGATCCGTCGGGCGGCGGCGGTCCCGGCACCGGCATCCCCGGCGGGCCAAGCAACCCCGGCAACCCGGGCAATCCCGGCGATCCCAGCGCCGCCGGTCTGATGCCGCTGCAGCGGCTGACCAACCGCGAGTACAACAACACCGTTCGCGACCTGCTGGGTGACACGTCGCAACCAGCCTCGCAATTCGCCACCGACCGCGATCCGACGTTCGTCTTCCGGCGCCCCAATGACATCGCGGTTCAGGACGCCACGCTGTTGCGAACGGCGGCCGAATCGCTGGCCGCCGCCGCCGTCAAGAACCTGCAGCCCTTGCTCTCCTGCAATCCGGCCACCGGCACCGACGCGTGCGCCCAGCAATTCATCGCCTCTTTTGGTCAGCGCGCCTTTCGCCGGCCGCTGGCGACCACGGAGGTCGACCGCCTGACCCGGCTTTACAACACCGGGCGCACCACGCTGATGCTCAGCTTTGCCGACGCCATCGGCTTGGTCATTGAAGGCGTGCTGCAATCCTCCGAATTCCTCTTCCACTGGGAGGCGGCCCCCACCGAGAACGTCGTGCGCGAGGGCGCGGTCGTTCGCCTGGGCCCGTACCAGATCGCGTCGCGCCTCTCGTATTTCATCTGGGGCTCGATGCCGGACGACGCCCTGCTGTCGGCGGCGGCCAGCGGCGCGCTGGAGACGCCGGCCGGCGTGGAGACCCAGGCCCGCCGGCTGCTGGCCGATGCCAAGGCCAAGGAGACGCTGTCGGCGTTCGTCTCTGATCTGATGGAGCTGGATATGCTGCCTCAGAAAACAAAAGACGCCACCGCGTATCCGCAATACACCGCCGCCCTGCAAGCGGCGATGGTCGGCGAGACCGCGGCCTTCACGCAGAACGCGGTGTTCGGCGGCGACGGAAAGCTGGCGACGCTGCTGGGCGCCAAGTATTCGTACATCAACAAGGCGCTGGGCGATGTGTACGGCACGCCGCAGACCAGCACCGACCTGACGCGGACGGATCTGAATCCGGCGCAGCGGGCCGGCCTTTTGACCGAGCCGAGCTTCCTGGCCCTGACCGGCGCCACCGACGGGTCGCACCCCGTGCGCCGCGGCCACGCCATCTACACCAAGCTGCTCTGTCACGAGCTGCCGCCACCGCCCGCCAACGTCCCGCTGGCGAAGCCGGCCTCCTCGGGCGGCACCACCCGCCAGCGCTTCACCGAGCACGACAGCAACACCTGCGCGGCGGCCTGTCACGGGCTGATGGATCCCATCGGCTTTGCCTTCGAGAACTACGACGGCATCGGCCAGTACCGGACCATGGACAACGGCCAGCCGGTCGACGCCACTGGCACGCTGGAGCTGGACGGGACGACGCACAACTTCAACAACGCCGTCGAGCTGGCCGGTGTGCTGGCGGGCAGCGCCGAGGTGCAGCAGTGCTTCGCCCGGCAGTGGCTGCGCTATGCGCTGTATCGCCAGGAGTCCGACGCCGACGCGGCCTCGCTGGCGACCGCGGCGTCACACTTCACGGCGGCGGGTGGCAAGTTTCAAGACTTGATGGTGGCGATCGCCACCACGCGTTCGTTCCGTTATCGAACCCCGTCCCCGGGGGAGGTGCTGCCATGATCTCCATCCGAACCAGTGCCACGCGCGCGCGCTTCTCGCGCCGGTTGTTCTTGCGCGGCATCGGCGCCAGCGCGGCGTTCCTGCCGTTGCTGGAGAGCGAGCGCGCCCGCGCCGCCGCGCCCGGGACCGGCTTTCCCAAGCGCCTCATCACCATCGCCTGGGGCAACGGCGTGGCCCTGCCGTCGTTCTACCCGGCGGCCGACGATCCCACCGCCAACACCATCATGCAGCCGCTGGCCTCGCTGAAGGACAAGGTGACCATGGTGGCCGGGCTTGATTACAAGCTGCTGCTGGACAGCGGGCACACCTACGACGGGCATTTCACCTACCCGACGATGTTCACCGGGACGTACAAGAACACCGGCGGGCAGAGCAACACGGCGACCGGCCCGTCCATCGATCAGGTGTACTCGGACGCCGTGGCCAAGCAGGTGAACCTGCCCATGCCGCTGCTGAACATCACGGCGCAGGGTGGGTCGACCAGCTATCGCGCCAACGGCGTTCGCAACACAGGCGAGACCAAGGCCGCCCGGCTCTTCACCACGCTGTTCGCCAACCGACCGGCCAGCGGCTCGTCGGGCCCCAGCCCGCTGACCCTGCGGCGCAAGAGCGTCCTCGATTATGTCACTGAGGACGTGACCAGCTTTGGGACGCGCCTGGGTACGGCGGATCGCATGAAGATCGCCGCGCACCTGGATTCCATTCGCAAGCTGGAGACGCAGCTGTCGGCGGCCAGCAACACGGCCTCGTGCATGCCGGTTGATCCCGGCAACCCGGCGGACTATCCGACGTCGATGAAGGCCTTCAACGATCTGGTGGCGATGGCCCTGCGCTGCGACCTCACGCGTTCGGTCAGCTTGACCTGGGCCGACGACGGCGGCAGCGGACCGAACAGCATGCCCTTCATCGGCGTGGGCGACGTGCACGGCGTCGCCCACCAGGGCGCCGCTGGCTATCCCACCAAGATCAAGATCGACACCTGGTACATGACGCAGCTGGCGTATCTGGCCAACGCGCTGAACGCCACCGCCGAAGGCAGCGGCACGGTGCTGGACAACAGCCTCATCATCATGGCCAACGACATGACCGAAGGCTCGTTTCACTCGGTCAGCGCGGCCCCCATCGTTCTGGTGGGCAGCGCCGGCGGCGCCCTGCGCGCCGGGCGGACGGTCAAGGTGGGAACCTGGGCCGGCAAGACCGGCAACTACTGGAGCAGCGGCAAGACCGGCGTCCCGCACAACAAGCTGCTGGCGTCGATCTCGAACATGCTGGACGTCCCCACCGACGCCTTCGGGACCGGATTCACCGGGACGCTGACCGAGCTGACGTAACCGCCTTACGTCTTGATCAGGAAGTCCAGCGTCGGCGTGGTGCCCATGCCGGGGAACTGGTTGAGGACCGTGTCCGACGCGCCCATCAGCTTGGCCACGGTCTTCCAGATCACCTCGCCGGGGATGCGGTGGTCGTTGTTCGTGACGCCGGTCGGGTCGGGCACGCCCGTCTGAATGCTGGGGACGTGATACGAGAAGGTGTGGCCGTCGGCGGACGTGCTGGCCGCTCGAATGTCGCCGTAATAGCCGCCCTTGACCTTGCCGCCCGCCAGGATGACCCAGTTCTCGCCCTGGTCGCCGTTCGAGTTGGCCGCCGGTGAACGGGAGCCGTCGCAGGTGTACATGGCGATGAGGGTGCGATCCCAGAGGCCCGCCGCCTTGACCTTCTCGATCATGCGGGCCAGGCAGGGCGCCAGCATCAGGGCATAGCAGTCGACGTTGGCCTTGGGCCGCGTCTCGTGCTGGTCGATGAATTCGATCTCGCCGGCCGCCGTGCGCGTCAGGCCGCTGGTCAGCAGCTTGTAACCGATTCCCCATGCCTGCCAGGGCTGGAACTTCACCGCGGTCAGCGAGTCGGCGTCCTGCTTGATGCCGGGCCAGTTGGTGGTGCCGTTGGGGTTCTGTTCGGGGACGCCCTCTTTCCAGTAGGCGATCTCCTCCGGCGTCAGCGGAATGGTGACCTTGCCGCCGATCATCGAACCGGCGTTGGGGTCAAAGAGCAGCTTCTGCGCCGAGGCCACCTCGGCGCCGTGATCGTCGACGGCTGACTTGGGCAGACGCCGTCGCTGCAGGAAGGTGGGATCGACGCGCTTGAGAATGCGGGCGAACAGCTCGGCCTCGTCCGCGGTCGGCAGCACCTGCGGCAGGGCCATGCCGTCCACCGACTCCGGGAAGGCCTTGTAGACCTGGTCGACGGAGTACATCCGATCCAGCTCGGAGCTCTGCAGGCCGGCGCCATAGTGAAAGCAGGTGTGCTTGTCGCGGGTGATCCCTTTGAACGCCACGCCGTTGCGGAGGCCGGGGGTGATCTGCTGCTGCAGGTAGTTGTGCAGCGAGGCCGGGGTGGGGAAGGCCGACTGCATCTTCTCGACGCCGGTGGGAAATTGCTTGGTCGGATCGCGCGTCCACATCGGTTGCTGGCCGGGGCCCGGGCTGGTGGTGGCCCCGGGCGAACGCGTGCGGTTGGCGGCCTGGTGATAGTGGATGGCGCCCGGGGTCAGCTCGTTCAGGGGCAGGAAGGCGATGTTGTCGATGTGCGGTTCCAGCACCTTGGACTGGGGCGTCAGATAGACCCCGTTGCTGGTCTTGATCAGCTCGTTCGACTGAAAGAACAGCGCGACCTTTGTTCCCGTCTCACCGCGGATGAGGTTCTGGTTGGTGGCCAGGCCCGGCGCCACGGCCACCTGGATCCAGTAGTTCTGGTCGCGGCTGTTGTGTTCGTAAAAGTACGTGGGCGGGTTGGCTTCGGCCGACGACGCGTGGGCGGTACCCAGCAGGAGATCGTTGACCCCGTAGCGGAGCGCCGCGGGAATGCCGGGCGCGAACAGGGCCAGGCCGAGCTGTTTGAGAAACCGTCGCCGCGTGGCGGGCGGCAGATCGGACAGCGAAGGCATGCTCTTGCGCGACAGACTCATTGCGAACCTCCAGCAGCGACGGTGACGGAACGAACCACCGACGCATCGGTGAACAGCGCCAGGATGATGTCCTGCAGGGTCGGATCGGGATTCTTGGCCCGAATGCGCGCGCCCAGCCCGGGGAACAATCTTGCGTCGTAGGTGATGGCCTGATCGGGGACGCCCAGCAGGTAGTCGAGGTAGCGTTTGGCCGCGCACTCGACGAACGTCGGGCTGTCAACCATGATGCGGGCGGCCTCGGCCAGGTTCTTGGCCGGCTTGCCGAACATCTGGATTCCCTCGAGACCGGTGCGGGTGGGGTCCTGCAGGTGCGAGGCCATGAGACCGTTCAACGAACGGCCCAGCTCGCCCATGGGATCCTGAACGCCGTTGGCCGCTTCCTTCCACAGGCCGGTGCCGTCGAACTTCACGAAGAACTGCGCGTGCACGCTGAACTGACCGTGGCAGATGTAACAGCCGAAGCCGTTGTTGGCCAGCGAGGCGCCCCGGGGGTCGGTCTGCTCCTGCGGCGAATTGGCCTGAAAGAGGGGCATCAGCCAGGTCTTCTCCATGCGGGGCTGCAGCGCGTCCTCCATCGGGTACTGCCGGCAGGCAAAGTTCAGCAGCATCGCCGACGCGCGCGACAGGTTGAAGCGGCTGGTTCGTCCCCCGATGAAGGCCCTGGTGGTGATCACGCCCGCGCTGTAAGGCGCGCCGGTGTCGCAGGCGCGCGCGTTGAGATCTTTGTCGTAGCAGGTCTCTGACAGGATGACGTCGGACCACGGCCTCTTGTTCTTGACGATGTGGGCGACCAGATTCCCCGGCAGATCAAAGTCGACGTCGCGCAGCTGGCCGCTGACCTGCAGCGTCTCCTCCAGAAACCGCCGGCTGGAGGCAATGAAGACGTCCTCGGTGGTCCAGGCGGCGATGATCGGCTCGATGGCGCAGCCCTTCTTTGCCGTGATCTGGCTGCGCTCGTCGGGCGTCAGGACGCGCTGGACGATCATCGGGGCCAGCTTGCGCAGGTAAACCTCGGCGCCGGTCTCCGAGACTGTCTTGCAGTCGAAGGCGGGCGAGGGGGCGACGCCGTCTGGCGCCGTCGTTCCGTTCGCGCCGCCCGAGGCACCCGGGCCTCCCGACCCGCCACCCGTCGACGGTGGAGCGGTCATACCCCCGGTGCCGGCGCCGGCGCCGGCGCCCCCCTTGCTGGACACACCCATGTCGGGGGTGCATCCCCCCCAGCCCAGAACCGACAGGCACGACAGCGCGGCTGTGAGCGCCGGCCGCCTCACTGGGCCACGAACTCCAGTGACGACAGCATCGCCAGGCAGATGGTTTCGTAGCGACCGGTCGACGTCATCAACCCCATGGCGCTGGCGGTGACGGCGGCGGTGTCATCCGGCGTGGCCGCCCGGCCGTAGGCTGCCTCGACGAAGGCGGGGATGTTCTCCGGCAGCGACGCATAACGGGCGTGCATCTGGGGCGAGGCGCAGATCGGTTTCACCGCGCGCACCCAGTCCGAGACCTTCAGCGCGGTCCAGGTCTTGTCGGGCTGTCGACTGTTGGCAAAGTCGTAGTCGCCCAGGTTGTAACGGTTGTCGCGAAGGCTGTTCATCAACGGATCGCTGACCGCCACGCCCGCCACCGAGGCCACCTTCTGCAGGCGGACCGAAAACGGCAACACCAGGATGTTGTCCGAGGGAACGGCAAAGTCGCCAGGCTGGACCACCGGCTTGCCGCCGCCGCTGTTCCCGGGCGCCGGGGTGCCGTTGCCCGGGTCACCGGCGCCTGGCTGTTCGCCCGGGGCGCCGATCTGTCCGATGCAACCGGCCGCGCAGGCGAGGGAAACGAGGCACCAGCTCGTGAAAATCCGGGCGCTGACAGCGGGCGGGGGCCGGCGGACGTCCATGAGTGACCTCCCAACGTGCGGATCAGACCGGGACCTGAGGGGCGCCCGACGTCCGGGGGAACGAAGGCGCACCAATGAAGTACCCGGATGCCCGCGTCTGGCTCAGGTATTTTCGCCAAAGTGAGAGAATGACGCTGGTCAGACCGGTGAACCAACGCCGGCCGCCCGGCGTCGCCGCACCATGGTCGCTGTCATGATCAGCAAGCCCAGCCACAACGGAGGCGATTCTGACTCTGATTCTGGCGTCACTGTCCCGGCGCTGCGGCACGCGCAACCGGAAGACTGTGCGGGCGGGGGAGACGCATCGGTCGCCCCGTCGCCGCCGACGCTGGCGCCGGCGTCTTCGGTCTCCGGCCCGGGCGTCTCGGCGCAGCCGGTGATCCTGAGGAGGGCGACCAGGCGTGACCAGGCGGCCTGGCAGGTGGCGGCGATCCCCGGCCCGCAATCGAGGATCCCGCACAGCTGTTCGAAATGCAGCAGCGGCGTCCAGGTCTTCCCGCCGTCGCCGGACGAGCCGATGGCGTAGCCGTCCACCACGTTGTCGGTGGCGGCGTAAAGGATGCCGGCCCGTTCGGCCAGCGCGCGCAGGTGCGGCGCCTCCGGCCAGGGCGTGAAGGTCAGCCCGCCGTCGTGCGAGGCGAAGGCTCCGTCGAGCTGTGTGCCCACCAGCAACGTGCCGTCGGAGCGGCGCAAGAAGGTGGTCATCGGGCCACTCAGCGCCAGCGCCACCTGCGCCGTCTGGCCGCCGTCGCGCGAGATGGCCAGCTTGTCGCCGCCGTCGGGGATCAGCACGCGATAGTAGATGACCTGCGCATCGGTGGGATCGACGGCGGCCAGTCGCGCCTCTCCCGTGCCCAGCGTGTCGAGCAGGCTGACCATGTCGAACAGGCCCCCGCCGTTCGTCGAACGCGCCAGCGACGAGACGACACCGCCTCCCGGGTCGCCGAACTCGGTCAGGTAGATGGTCTCGGGCGCGGAGACGGCGTTCTCGACGCCGGTCAGCAGCACGCTCTGCGGCGCCTGGAACAGCGGCGGTCCGAATGAGCGGCCGCCGTCGTGCGACGCGAACAGCGACGACGCGAACCAGCCCTGGTCGGTCCGCACCAGGGCCAGGGCAAACACCCGGGCGGCATCGGTGGGATCGGGAAAGACGTCGGTGAAGGTGGGATCGGTCCAGGCGCCACCGGCCGATGTCCACGAGCATCCCCGGTCTGCCGAGACGCCAAGCTGATTGATGGACATGGCGTAAAGCGCAAAGGCCGGTGGTGGCCCCATCAGGTACTGGGTGACGTTCTCGCCCGCTGTGGCGATGGCCTCTTCACAGATGAGGTGAAAATGCCCGCCGCCGTCGTTCGAGACGATCAGGCCAAAATTGGTGCCGAGAATGATCTGCCGGGGATCGTCACCGGGCAGCAGGATCCGCATCGAGTCGGGAAACGCGCCGTCGGCCACCGCCCGCGCCGGCGCTGCCAGCACAGCGACCGCGGCGAGGGCCATCAGCGGTTCGTGACGCAAGAGACTCCGCGTCGCCTCAGGGCCCGAGGCGCGCGCCCGCCAGCGCCGCCACCGTGCCCAGCGTGGTCTCCAGGGCATTGAAGCCCAGCCGGTAGTCGAGGTCGGAATAGCTCTCGGGGAGATCTGTCGGCTGATGGTGGTTGGGGTTCGAGCCGCGCAAGATCTCCTCGACGCGGCGGGCTTCGCGCACGCTGATCGCCGGGGCCACGTCCTGAAAGGGCTCGCAGTCGGTGCCGGCCATGTTGTTTCCGACGGTGGGCGGATAGTCCTTGGCGTGAGTGCGGGCGCCGGTGGCCACGATGTCCGCCAGCTGCTTTGACTGGGCGGCGAACTTCGAGTTGGCCTGATAGTCGATGTTGATGTCGGCGCCCGGCCGCTGCGTGGGCCCGGGCGGCAAGCCGTGATCGTACAGCATCATGTCGTGCTGGATCAT
>DATLVT010000887.1:0-4235 GCA_035577105.1 Polyangia bacterium | reverse complement strand
CGGGTGATCCCGGGCGACGCTGCCGCCGGCGCGGCGCCCGCCACCACGATGACGGTGAGCGCCATCAAGCTGGACGCGAAAAATCTGCCCAGCAATGCCGATCTCGCCAACTCGGTGAAGCTCAGCTCGCTGACGCTGAAGGTGACTGCGCCGGGCGGCGGCACCTTTGATTTTCTGTCGGCGGTGTCATTGACGATCAGCGCCCCCGGCAGTGGCCTCCCTGACCGGGAGATCGCCGCCGGCGCCCCCAAGGCGGGCGCTCGCGAGCTGACGCTGGATCCCACGGGTGATGTCGACCTTCTTCCCTATGTGAAAGCCGGCGCCACCATCCTGGTCACCGGCACCGGGCGAGCGCCGCTGACCGATACGACAGTGGCCGGGCAGGCGGTCCTCACCGTCTCCGTCTAGATTGGCAGTGGCTGCCCTTGCGTTGTTGATGATGGTGGCGCTGGCTGGCGCCGCTGCAGCGCCGGCCGGCGCGGAGTCCTCCGGCAGCCAACCCCAGCCGTCGCACCGCGAATTCAACGTCATCCCGGTGGCCGGCGGCGACAGCGACTTTGGCATCGGGGCCGGCGCGGTCGCTGACTGGGCGCGACTTTCTCCTCAGTCGCCGCCCTTCGTGTGGCGCCTGGAGACGGGAGGCTTCATCAGCTTCAAGCTGCGTGACGGCCACAGCGTGGTCATTCCCTATCTGGACTATTACCTGCTGTACAGCCGCCCGGGGCTGGGACCAGGGGGACGATTGCGTCTGGACCTCCGGGCAGCGTTCACCAAGGAGACCACGCTGCCGTTCTTCGGGATCGGCAACGCCACGCCCGAGCCGCCGCCCGGCACGGCGCTGGCCGACACGGAGTTTGGGCGTGTGCGCCCCACGGTCGGCGGGAACGCCCGGATCACGGTGGCTCAGCACTGGTTCGTGCAGGGAGGGCTGCAGTACACGCACAACTGGATGACGGTTCGTCCCACCAGCCTGCTGGCTCAGATGCAGGCCAGCGGCCCGCCGGCGACCCGAGCTTTGCTGGGCAACGTCGCCGAGTCCCATGGCGTCGCGCTGCTGGCCGGCAGTGTGCAATACGATTCGCGCGACAACGAGATCGTCACCCGACGCGGGATGTTTCACGCCCTCCAGCTGCGGGTCAGCCCGGCGGTGAAGGACTGGCTGCCGTACTCGTACCAGCAGGTCACCGCCACGGCGCGGTTCTTCTTCACCCCCTGGACGCGCTGGCTGACGATCTCGTGGCGGGTCGTGGGCGACGCGCTGCTGGGTTCACCCCCTTTTTACGAGCTGGGGCGGTTCGATGAGAACCCGGCGCTGGGAGGCGCCCGGGGCGTGCGCGGTGTGCCGGCGCTGCGCTACTACGGCAAGGTCAAGCTGCTGGAAAATTTCGAACTGCGCAGCGAGATCTGGTCATTTTCGCTGTGGCGCAAGCCGATGGTGCTGGGCGTGGGCGCGTTCGCCGACAGCGGCCGCCTGTGTGCAGAGCTGGGGCGCCGCCATCCCGAGCTGGACGGAACCGGGTGGGGGTTGAAGTACGGGCTGGGCGGCGGGCTGCGGTTGCAGCAGGGGGAAACGTTCGTGGTGCGCTTTGACGTGGCGTGGTCGCCCGACGCGCACCCGGTGGGCGCCTATTTCACGGCCGGGGAGATCTTCTGAAGGCTTGGCGCGCGGGATTCGCGGGAAATTCGCGTGCTATCGTCGGTGGGGTGGATCCGCTGGCGCTGGATGGCGAGGATCATCTGTGGCTGGTGGAGCCGGCGGCCTGTGGCGCGGCGGAGCAACTGGCGGCGTACCACCAGTTGATGAGCCCTGACGAGCGCAGCCGCCAGGCGCGATTCGTTTTCGCGCCCGATCGGGAGGCCTTCGCGGTGACGCGGGCGCTGGTGCGGACCGCGCTGTCCCGGTACGCGGCGGTTGCGCCCCAGGACTGGCGGTTCGCCCCCGATGCGCACGGGCGGCCGCTGGTCGTCGGGCCGTCGGGCGTCGATGTGCCCAGCTTCAGCGTGGCGCACACGCGCGGTCTCATCGCCTGTCTGGTCTCGCGCGCGGCGCGGGCGGCCGTCGACGTCGAGGCGTTGCGCCCCGTCGAGGACGCCCTGGCCATCGCGGAGCGCCATTTTGCCGACCACGAGGTGGCGGCGCTCCGGGCCTGCGCGGCGGAGTCGCAGCGCTGGCGTTTTCTGGCGCTCTGGACGTTGAAGGAGGCGTACCTGAAGGCGCTGGGGCGCGGTTTGAGCTTGCCGCTGTCGGCGGCGGCGTTTGCCGTCGCGGGCCGGCGCATCGAGGTGCGGCTGGATCCCGCCAGCGCCGCTCCGGCGGCGCGCTGGCAGTTTCAGCTGCTGCGCCCCTCGCCGGCCCATCTGCTGGCGCTGGCGCGGGCCACCGGGGAGGCCGGCGACGCTCCCCGGTTGCGCAGCTTCTGGGCGGTTCCGCTGGGAGTGCCGACGCCCGCCACCGTCGAGGTTCTGGCGACGACGATGGTGGTGTGACGGGGCGTTGACCGCTGACCGCCGAGCGGCGGTCAGCCTAGATCTTGCCGCCGCTGCCGGTGCTGGCGCCGCCGATGGAGATTCCGGCGCACTTGCTGGTGACGGTGTTGCACGAGGCCGGCGTGGTGGGTGTGCTGGGCATGATCATGGAGAGGCCGTTGGGCGAGAACGTCACCGTGTCGCAGCTGGGGATGCTGGCCAGGGCCTTGTCATAACCGGCCGACACGTCGTTGAGGCAGGTTTCGTATTCACCAACGGTGGCCATGCAGGACGCCGGGGGAGGCTGACAATCCACGGTGGCGGTCCCGCCGCCGGACGTCGTCCCTGACCCTTTGGCCGGTGTGGCCAGGCACTGGTCCAGCTGCTTCTTGCAGATCATGCGGGCGTCGGCGTCGGTCTTTCCCTGGGTCAGCCCCGCCGCCAGGGCCGTGAACTGGCAGGCCGTGGTGCGGGCCTTGCCGTCGATATAGTTCTTGGTCGACTTGCACAGCTGCGACGCCTCGCCGGGGTTCAGCGAGCCAAGGCTCTTGTTGGGGGGAAGGCCCGTCGAAAAGCCGCTGTCATCGCACGAGCCCAGGGTGAGGCCCAAAAGTAGAACGATAATTCCGCTATTTTTCGTCATTGATCCCTCGTGGAACAGGTTGAAGGCCTCATCGAACCAGATATTGAAAATAATTCAATAAGGAATGATCGGCCGTCCAGGGAGCGGACGCCTCGGCCGCGGGCATCCTGGCTGGACGGGGGGCGGTCAATCGAGGAGGCTTGGAAAGCGAGACGCCATGTTGCTGACGATGATCATGGTTCCTGTTGCTGCGCTGTGGGCGGTGGCCGACGGTGGGGCGCCCGCGTCGCCATCGCTGTTGCGGGCGCCGGCCCCCGTCAACGCGTCGGGCCGAGAGCCGTCAGCGGAGCAGTATCGGTTGCAGCGCGCCAATGACAAGACCGGGGATCTCCTTTACGAGGATGCACCCGGATTCAGCGCCCGGGTTGCGCGCGATGGGACCGTCACCTTCCACAACAAGCATGCCAGCGTCTGGCACATGCTCCCGCTCCTGCCCAGCCCTCCGCCGCGCGGCGTCCCGACGCTGGAGGGGGTGATCCGCTCGCACGGGAGGAACGTGCGCAAGGCGGGCGCCACGCCGGACGAGGTCACGGCTGATGAGACGCGCTGGCCCGCCACCACGGTTTCGCGCTATCGGCCGGATCCGCGCGAGGCCTGTCAGTACCCGCGGTCGTGCTTCTTCGAGGCCAGCGTGGTGATGCTGGGTCCGGGCGCCAAGCTGGACGTCACGGACGAGATCATGCGCATGGTCGGCCAGGATCCTTATCGTTACGAAAAGGCGCGTTTCCTGACGGCGACGCGCGAGCTGAGGATCCGGATGGCCGGGCGTTCCCACGCCGAGGACGTCCAGCGCAGCGTCGCCGAGCTGCCGCGCCAGCTGGACATGATCATCTGCGACGATCGGCTGACGCTGTCCGAGCGGCGGGCCATCATCGAAGCGTTGCGCGCCGAGCTGGATTCGTCGTCGGAGGCCATCCAGTCCGCCGACGAGATCAAGCGCGCCTTGGGCAAGCTGGACGCCAGCGTCAAGGCCGACGCCGGCGCCGTCTGCCCTCACTAGATCCGGGCTTGGACGAGGCTAGGGCGACGGGTGGTGGGCTTTGCATTCGCATTGCCAGCAGCCGTGCTGGGCGCAGGTGCCGCAGCTTTGTTCGACGCGGCGGCGGAGTGCCTGGCGGGCGCGGTG
>DATLVT010000886.1:0-10730 GCA_035577105.1 Polyangia bacterium | reverse complement strand
CGCGTCGGATCCGGGCACGGCGCCGCCGCGTTCGACGAAGCGGTCGAGACGCGCCTGCACCTCGGGACGCATCAGAGATCGGCTTGGGCGACCGAGAACTTGTTGTTCTGGCTATCCAGGACCTTGAAACTGGCCCGCGCCTCGGCCGGCAGCAGCCCCTGCAGGTGCCCTTGCTGCCCGCGTTCATAGATGAAGAACTGGCGCGAGCCCTTGTGCCGCCCCAGCCAGTCCTTCAGCCGATCGTCGGCGCCCTCCTGATCGAACACGGTGCGATCCTCCGAGGGCCCCTCGTAGATCTCGTTCTTGGTGTAGAAGGTCTCCCCGCGCCAGTACATCTGGTAGGCGACCAGGCGTTCCTCCGGCGAGCGGCGGTTGCGGTAATAAGCGGCGATCGGCACCTTCTGCGACCAGTACGGCGCGACGTCGCGCATGTAAACGTCCAGCAAGAAGAATGTGAAGATCACCGCCGCCGCGCTGAGCCCCAGCGCCGCCCACTTCCTGACCCGATTGACGATCAGGCCCAGCGTGAAGACGGTGAACAGCGCCGAGAAAACGATCAGCGGCGTGGAAAAATCCAGCTTGTCGGGCCACGGCCGGCCGCGCGGGTTGTGGATATAGTCGTACGAGAACAACCACAGGAAGTGCTGGGAGGCGTTCTTGGTGTCGACCAGATCGACCGTCACCAGGAACAGCAGCGGCAGGCCCATCAGCGCCGCCGCCGCCGCCGTTCGCCGCGCCCCACGCGCCAGGATGTCGTCCAGAAAGCAGCCGATGACGATGGCCAGCCCGGGCACCGCCGGCAGGACGTAGTGGTGGAACTTGGTCATCGACATCGACACCAGCGCGTACGCCGACACGAACCAGATGGCGCCCAGCCAGATGATCCCCTGCTTGCGGACATCCTCGGGCGACGCCGACGACGCCTGGGCGCCGCGCGCCCGCATCACCGACCAGCCCAGCGCCGCCGGGGCCAGCGCCACCCAGGGCAGTACGGCGTAGCCCAGCTCACGCAGGAAGTATTCGAACGTGCCGCGATCGCCGTGGCGTCCCAGCACCATGCGGCGCCAGTGGTTGTCACCGAACAGCTCGTTCCAGAACGGCAAGCCGTGACGGATCAGCATGGCGTGGTGCCAGGGGACGGCCACCACCGCGCAGGCGATCAGCGACACCACCACGCCATAGATCAGCTGCGCCCGGCGCAGGCGGCGCCAGTTCCAGGTGAACCCCAGGTAGGCCAGAAAAACGATCAGCGGCAGCCCCAACCCGGCCAGCCCCTTGGCCAGGATGGCCAGGCCGCACAGGATCGCCGCGATATAAAGATAAAGGGGCGCCTTGTACCGCGTGCGCGCCGCCAGGAACACGAAGGCGGCGAAGCCCAGGTAGTACGGAATCATCGCCACCGCGCCGTACATCTTGATGGTGTGCGCGCCCCAGGGGATGTCGACCTTCAGCTGGTACGAATCGATCACCAGCTGCGGAATGCAGACCAGCGCGAACAGCGCCAGGCCGCCATAGAAGAGACCGTGGTGCGGCCAGCTGCGCCAGCCCCGCCCCTTGCGCGGCAACAGCTGATCGTCGTCGTCGAACAGCGCCAGGGCGCCCAGCGCCAGGGCCATGGCCATCGGCCCCACGAACGCCATGTCGGTCATGGCCTGGCGGGCCACCAGGCTGAACATCGGCGAGGTGGCGGCGACCACGGCGGCCAGCACGCCGGCGCGCCGGCTGACGAAACGGGCGGTCACCAGGTAGACGGCGTAGATGCCCAGCACGCCCATCAGGCAGAACGGCGTGCGCACGGCCCACTCGGCTCGATTGGTCAGCGCCATCTCGCCCGGATCGCCGCCGCGCAGGCCAACGCCGGCGATGTGCATGCCGATGCTCATCAGCCAGAACGACAGCACCGGCTTTGACCAGAACACGTCCTGATCGCGCGGCGAGCCGGGCCACCACAGGCTGATGAAGTCGCTCCGGTACGTCATCTGCCGCGCCACTTCGGAGTAGTGCGTCTCCCAGGGATCCCAAAGGCCGTAAGTGCCGGCCAGCGGCATGTACAGCAGCAGCCCGAACAGGATGACGAAAAGAGCCATCTGCCGTTCGCTGAAGCGATCGAAAATACTGGTCGGCTGCGGGGAGGTGTTCACGTAGCACCGATCTTTTGCAACGGGCGCGGCCCAAGGTCCATTACTTTCGGCGTCCCCGGCCTCGATTCGGCGACCGGCGGCGACCCGACGCCGCAACCCGTCCCGCGGAACGCCCGCCGGCTGGCTGGCGATATGCGCTACCCTGGCGGCGATGGCCCGCAAGGTGGAGGCAAAAAAAGGGACGGCGAAGGGCAAGGGGAAGGACGACGACGAGGCGCCGCGCCCGGTCGAAAAGAATTACATCACCCCGCCCGGATACAAAAAGCTGATCGAGGAGTTCGATTTCCTGCGCGCCAAGAAGCGTCCCGAGGTGGTCAGCGCCCTGGCCGACGCCGCTGCCGAGGGCGACCGTTCGGAGAACGCCGAGTACATCTATCGCAAGCGCCAGCTGCGCGACATCGATCGGCGCCTCCGGTTTCTGTCCAAACGCCTGGACCACATCGCCGTGGTCGATCCGCGCGAGCAGAAGCGCCGCGACCGGGTCTTCTTCGGGGCAACCGTCAAGGTTGAAGACGACAACGGCGAGGCCTGCGTCTATCGCATCGTCGGCGTCGACGAGATAGACGGCACGGCGGGCGACATCTCGTGGAAGTCGCCCGTGGGCCGCGCGCTGCTGGGCAAGGCGCTGGACGACACCGTCACCGTCAAATGGCACGCCGGTCTGCGCGAGCTGACCATCGTGGACATCGACTATCTCTGACGCTGACGGCGTCGGGCCAGCACGCGCTCAGCGCCCGCGCCGGCGAGAGCCGCGGATGAGGGCCAGGCCCAGCAGCAACGCCAGCGTGGCCGAAGCAACGCCCGGCGCATCGGCCACCCGGCAGCCACACGCGCCATTGTTCCCCACCGGCGGCGACGACCCCACCGGGGACGCCGGCGTCCCGTCGGGCGCCAGCGCGCTGGGCGGCAGCGCCAGCGCGGCGGCGACGGCGCGGTTGTGCTGCAGCAGCGTCTTGGCGATCAGCCCGCTGTTGTCGGCCACCCGCGTCCCCTCGCCCCCTTCGGCGCGCTGGTAGGCGCTGTCCAGCGACGGCAGGTCCAGCAGGTCGCCGTCGGTGGTGGAGGGCTTGCCACAGTAGGAAAAGAGATGCTCCTGCCAGATGAATTGCCCGTCGGGCAACACCAGCTGCACCGGGGCCTCGCAGTAACGAAAGCGTTCGGCCCCGCACATGACGTGGGCGGTGGCCTTGTGCACGTTCGAAAAGGACGGCAGCTCGTCGTTGAAGATGAAGATCGGATCGCGGGTCATCTCGATGGGCGAGATGTACGTGGCCAGGCTGGTCAGGTAGGGGTGGGCGTCGAACAGCGCCTGGCCATCGCGCAGCGGGGCCACGATGGCCCGATCGATCTCGTCGGTCAGCTTGGCCGGATCAAAGGGGGCGAAGGCGGTCCGGTACTGCTGCCAGTAGAGCTGGTTGTTCGAATAGAACTGGGCTTCGGGAACGCCCTGGTCCTTCACCACCTGCGGCTCCGGGATATAGACCCGCAGCAGGCTGAGCAGCGGCGCGTAGGTGGTCAGTCTCTGGCTGACCAGCGCCTGCAGATAGCCGGGTGGTTCGGCCTGCGCGCGCAGAGCATCAAGGTCGATGCTGGCGTTCGGCCAAAGCGCCTTGTCCAGGATGCGCGCCGTCCCGGCGTACTCGGCGATGAAGGCGTTGCCGCCCGCCTCGTCGGCGGCCTCTTTCACCAGCTGCCCATAGTTGAATCCACCCTGCAGCCAGTTCAGCTTGGCGTCGTCCAGCTTGATCTCGAAATAATTCTTGGGCACGGCCCGGCTGGCGCCCAGCACCCACAGGTTGATGCGCAGGTCGTTCAGGGCGGCGATGGCCGTCAACCGGAGCGGTACGCACGGGTCGCTGCCGCTGAACTTCAGCACCACCGGCTGGATCGACTGCACGTCCTTGCCGTTCTGCAGACGGACGGCCACGAAGTATTTGTTCTCCAGCACGTACTCGTCGATGATCGAGACCGCGTCGGCGCCCACGTAGTAGCCGTTGTCCTTCAGCCACTTCACCAGCTCGCTGCTGGTGCGATCGGTGGAGTGAATCACCGCGGTTTGATACGGCCCCACCGCGCCGCTGAAGATCACCTGCACGCCGGGAGGACCGCCCGGGCTGGCCGCGGCATCGGCCGCGGCGGAGGAACCACCGCTTCCCGAGTAACCGCCCGGGAGCTGCGGCTCGGCCTTGCAGGTCCCTTCCACGACCGTCTCCGTATAGAACGTCGGCTTCGTGACGCCCGCCACCGCCGTGAACATGCTGTCGCTGCCCACTCCCACGGTGGGCGCCGCGTCGACGGGGACGATCCAGGAGAACTTGTCGGCCGGCCCCGAATAGAAGATCTGGATGTGCGCCTCCACCGTCTGTGTCCCGGTGGTCGGATCCTGGGTGACGCCAAAGACGATGTTCTCCCCCGTCTGGGCGATGGGCGGCGGCGCGAACGGATTCGAGCCGGGCCCGTCACAGAAAAATCCGCCGCACGCCCGCGCCGGCGCGTGCCAGGCCCCCACACTGACCGCCCCAAGCAAGAGTCCCACGTAAGCACGTCTCATGGCTTCCTCCGGACAAAGGTGTTCTTCCAGAGCGCCGCCCCGCGGGCGACGCCATCAACTTGCAGACCAAGGTCGGCGGCTGTTGCGCCGCCGGCTGCGTCGTTTACCGATAGACGACGCGGATACGGTTGTTGTGCGTGTCGGCGATGTACAGGTTCCCCTGCGGATCGAAGGCGATCCCGTAGGGGCGATTGAGCAGCGCCTCCGACACCGGGCCACCGTCGCCAGCGAACCCCTGCTGGCCGCCCCGACCCACCACCGTCGAGATGTTGCCGTCCTGATCGACCATGCGGATGCAGCTGTTCTCGTTGTCGGCGATGTAAAGGTTGCCGTCGGGCCCGGCGGCCACGTCGGTGATGCGGCTCAGCTGCGCCAGCTTGGCCGGACCGCCGTCACCGGAAAAGCCGACGGTGCCGTTCCCGGCCACGGTGGTGATGACGCCGTTGGGATCGATCCGCCGCACGCGAAAGTGGGACGTGTCGGCGACGTACAGATTGCCGGCGGCGTCGAGGTCGATGCGACCGCCCGGCCGCGCCGCCTGTCCAGGCGGAAAGGCGAAATGCGCCGCGGTGGCGGGACCGGCGTCGCCGATGTCGCAGGGCTGATCGGCCGGACACGGATCGTTGCCGGCGATGGTCTCGATGACGCCGGTGACGTGGTCGACCTTGCGCAGGCGCTGGTTGGCCTGATCGGCGATGATCATGTTCCACGACTGATCGAACACCACGCTGACCGGCAGGTTCAGCGCCGCCGCCGACGCCGGGCCGCCGTCGCCGGAAAAGGCCCGCTGGCCGTTGCCGCAGGTGTCGATCAACGTGCCGTTAATCAGATCGTCGGCCATCTTGATGCGGCTGTTGTGCCAGGCCGCGATCACCAGCTTGCCGTCCTGATCAAAGGCGACGCCGGTGGGGTGATTGAGGCGGCCGCTGGCCGGATCGTCCGAGGACAGCCCCAGCTCGCCCACGCCGGCCACGATGTGCAGCGTCCCGTCTGGCTGCAGCACGCGAATGCGGTGGTTGTTCCAGTCGACGATGAAGGGACGCCCGTCGGGGCCGATGGTCACGTCCTGGGGAAGATACAGCTTGGTGGCCAGCGCCGGTTTGTCGTCGGCGCCGTCGCCGGGGATGCCGGTGCCGGCGATGCTGCAGATGCGACCGCTGGCCGGCGCGCAGGCCGGCTCCGCGTCGTCGCTGCTCATGCACCCGACCGCCGGGGCCAGCCAGCCGGCGGCCAACGCCGCCGCCAGCATCATCCCGTTGCCGCTGCCGCCGCCACTGCCGTTGCGGGTCCGTTTCGTCGGCTTCATGGCGCCACCTTGCGAATCAGGTTGTTGAACGTATCGGCGATGTAAAGGACGCCCGCCGCATCGAAGGCGATGCCAAAGGGCCGCTTCAGCGCCGCCTGCGTGGCCGGCCCACCGTCGCCGCTGAAACCGGCCGTGCCGTTGCCAGCCACGGTGGTGATGATCCCCGTCGACAGATCGACGACCCGGACGCGATGGTTGTCGCTGTCGGCGATGTAAAGACGCCCGTCGGGGCTGAACTCGATGTCGCGCGGATAGTTCAACGACGCCTCGGTCGCCAGCCCGCCGTCGCCGCTGAAACCGGCCGTGCCGTTGCCGGCCACGGTCTCGATGACGTTGGCCTGGAAATCGACGCGGCGGATGCGCTGGTTTTCGGTGTCGGCGATGTACAACCGATCCTGACCGTCCAGGGCCACCGCGCCCCCCGGCTCGGGATTGTCCAGCGGCTTTTGAAACTGCAGCTGCGCCTGGGCCGGCGGCCCGCCGTCGCCGGCAAAACCAGGCATGCCATTCCCCACCACCGTCTCGATGATCTGCGGGTCCTCGGCGGCAATGCGACGCACGCGAAAGTTCCGGGTGTCGACCAGATACAGGGCGCCCGACACCGGGCTGAGCACGATGCCCTTGGGCTGGTTCAGCAAGGCCGCCGACGCCTTCATGCCGTCGCCTTTGAACCCCGGGGCGCTGCCGCAGGAGACCTCCACCAGCTGGCTGACCGGATCGTAGCGGCGAATCTTGTGGTTGTGCCAGGCCGCCAGCAGCATCGTCCCGTCGGGCGCGAACTGGATGTCGGTCGGATGATTCAAGTTCACGGTTGTTCCGGGAACCCCGGGGGGCGCCGTCTCGCTGCCGTCGACAGGCCCGTCGCCGATCTCGTCGGTTCCAATGACTGTCTCGAACGTGCCGGCGTCGGTCACGCGCCGCACGCGATGGTTCTGCCAGTCCAGGACATAGGCGTGGCCGTCGGGCGAGAACTCGAGATCCATCGGCCAGTACAGGGCCGACTGACGCAACGCCAGGCCGTCCTGGGTGAAGGCCCCCTCGCCGCCCACGCCCGCCCAGGAACAGATGGTGCCGCTCCGGCCCGAGCAATCGTCGCCGGACTGACCGCCACAACCGACGGCCACCGCCCCCGCGCCAAGGCCCAGACTGACCAGGCCCAACAGCAGGTGACGGCGGTGATCCGTCTTTGGCGGCCACAGACGCCGGTGCCACGCGCCCTTCCCCTCACCCACCGCTTTTTCCATCCCAGCAGAGTATCTCAGCACGCCTGTTCGCTAAGGCAAGACCCGCACCAACCTTTGCGCTGCTGGAAAATCGAGGATCCGTCGCGGTAACGTCGAAAAACCGTGACCCGGACGCGGCAATCCACGACTTTCTGATCGTGATCCCGTCGCTTCGCGCCCGCTCAACCGCGGGGCAGCGTTACAAAGCGGGTACCCTCGGCGCTGCGCACTCGCAAGAGGTGACCGCCCGCCCGGGCGGCAGCCAGGGCTTCCGTGGCGGCTTCCGCCGTGGCCACCGGCTTTCGGTCAACTTCGATGATCACGTCGCCGGCCCGCAGACCGGCCGACGCGGCACCGCCACCGCTGGCGACATCGGTGACGGCGGCGCCCCGGGTGGCCGGTTCGAGGCCCATCGACTCGGCCAGGGTGGGCGTCAGCGTTTGCAGCGACATGCCCAGCGCGGCGCTGGCGGCGCTCTGCGCCTTGCGCGCCTCTTCTGACTGAAGCTCGCCCAGGGCGATGTCGGCCTTGCCCGGTTTGCCGTTGCGCAGGTACTCGGCCCGCACGTGCGTACCGATCGGCTGCGTCGCCACATAGTCGACGACGTCGCCCGCGTTCTGGATCTTCTTTCCGTTCAAGCTCAGAAGAACATCGCCCGGCTGCAGCCCGGCCTTCTCCGCGGGGCCGCCCGGCAAGGTCTGGCGAACGAAGGCGCCGCTCTGTTGCGGGTCGATGTTCGCGCGCGCCCGCTGCTCCGGTTCCAGATCGCCCAGGTCACCCACCAGGACGCCCAGGTACGGATAGCGAACGCGCCCCTCCTTCACCAGTCCCTGCGCCACCACGCGCACCTGATTGATGGGGATGGCGAATCCATAGGCGCCGCCCGGCCCGGCATTGATGAGGGTGTTGATGCCAACCACCTCGGCGCTGAGGTTCACCAGCGGGCCGCCCGAGTTTCCGGGGTTGATCTTGGCGTCTGTCTGGATGTACTGGCGGACGCGTTCGCCGGACATCTGCACGTGCCGTCCGACCCGCCCCTTGCCGCTGACGACTCCGGCGGTCACGGTCTGATCCAGGCCCAGCGGGCTGCCCACGGCCAGCACCCACTCCCCGACCTCGACCGCGTCCGAATCGCCCAGCCGCGCCGCCACCAGATCTTTGGGCGGATCATTCAGCCGAATCACCGCCACGTCGGTTTCCGAATCGGTGCCGATGACCTTGGCGCCGTACTCGCGACCATCCTGAAAGACCACCCGCACCGTGGTGGCGCCGTTGACGACATGACGGTTGGTGACGATGTTCCCGGCGCCGTCCAGGACCACGCCCGACCCGGTTCCCCGCTGCGGGCCCTGCTCCGGTCCCGGTCCCTCGCCGTCGCCAAAGTCGAAAAAACGCCGAAGGAATGGGGCGACGTCCTCGCGCGGGCCTCGCCCGCCCGGCCCGCGCGACGCCACGGCCGCGCCGGCGATCTCGACCTCGATGCGCACCACGCTGGGCCGCAGCGCCGCCGCCGCGTTCGCGAAGGCTCTCGAGATCACCCGGGCCTCGCTGGGGGCCTCGGTCTTGGGCGTGACCGCGGTGCCCGGCGCAGGACCGGCGGTCACTGGCGCGCCGCCGCTGCCGGACGCCACCGCCGCACCGGGTGCACCGTCGGCGGCCACCTGCCGCGAGCTCAGCCGCTCACACCCGGTGGAAAGGAACCCTGACGCGAACGCGAACGCAAATGCCCAGGCCGAAGATGCCGCGACGACACGACTGCTGCCCATGTAACGGATCTAGCGTTCGCCTTGCGGGCTGTCCATCCTTCCCGCCACCGGCAGCGTGACGGTGAACCGAGATCCAGTGCCCACCTGACTCTCCACGGAGACTTGCCCCCCCATGGCGCGAACCAGGCGATCCACCAGGGTCAGCCCCAGGCCAGCGCCCGGATGTCGGCGCTCCTGCCGGTGATCGACCTGATAGAACCCGTCGAACAGCAGCGGCAATGACGGCTCGGGGATCCCGATGCCCGTGTCGCAGACGTGCAAGTGGACCGAACGGCCGTCGAGCGACGCGTTGCCGAGGATCTTCAGCGTCCCCCGCTCCGTGAACTTGACGGCGTTGTCCATCAGGTACCGCACCACCTGGCTGGCGCGAAACGCGTCGGCCCGGATCCAGGGCAGACCGGCCGGGATGTCGATGACCAGGGCCAGATCTTTTGCCCGCACCTGGTCCAGCAGCGACGCCGTCGCCGACTGCACCAGGTTGCTCACGTTCACGTCCTCGGGGGACAGCTGCAGCGATCCGTCTTCCAGGTTGGCCAGATCCAAAATGCGCCCCAGGAGATTCAGCACGCTCTCGCCGTTGCGTTCGATGACATCCAGATAACGCCGCTGCTCGGGCGTCAGCGGTCCGGCCAGCCCGTCGCGGATCAACTGCGTCAGCGACAGCAGCGCGTTCATGGGACGGCGGATCTCGTAGCTGACGTTGCCGATGAAGGCATTCTTCAGCCGGCGCATCTCGGCGCTCTCCGACTCGATCTGTGACATGCGCGACTGCACGCGCCGCCGATCGAAGGCCAGCAGCACGCGATCGACCGTCATCATCAGCGACGCATAGTCGAACGGCTTGCGCAGGTACGCCGCGGCGTCCACCGCCGCCGCTTGCGGACTGGCGTCGGCCGAGATGGCGATGACCGGAATCAACGCCAGCGACGGATCGTTCTTCTGCTGAACCCGAAACTGCCAGCCGTCCATGGTCGGCATGCGCAGGTCCAGGATGATCAAGTCGGGAGCTGTCGACGCCGACAGCGTCGACAAGGCGGCCCGCCCGTCGCTGGCCATCTCGACGCGATACCCTTCACCGGTCAGGATGGAAGCCAGCGTGGTCCGGATATCCTCGTCGTCCTCGACGATGAGGATTCTTCGCTCGGCGGGATTCGTCTCGACTGCGCCTGCCAACGCTTGCGACTGCATGATGCTCCCCCGCCGGACTGCCCCCCCGCCTGCCGGCGCTTCATCTTACACGGAGAGAACCCGGCCTGTCTTCCTCCTGGGCCTCGGGCGCGCCGTCGACAATTGGGACCGCGGCGCGAAAACGACGCGACACGAAAAGGCTACAATGACAGTCCATGTCTGACGAAAGCACCTACCTTGTCCTCGACATCGAAACCATCCCCGACCGCGAGCTGCACACGCCGCCCGAGCCGGTGGCCGGGGCTGACCGGCCTTTCCCGCCGCTCTACGCCTGCCGACCGGTGGTGCTGGGGGTGATGTGGCTGGATGCTGATCTCGGCTGCAAGCGAATAGGAACTTTCGGCGAGGGCAAGGACGAGGTCGGCATGATGACCGATTTCGCCGACTTCATGACCAAATGGAAACCCAACCTTGTGACCTGGAACGGCCGCAGCTTTGATCTGCCGGTCCTGGCCCTGCGCGCCCTGCGGTTCGGCCTGCCCTTTGGCTGGTATTACCGGGGCGTCGGCTATCGCTATCGTTTCTCGGAGGAGGGTCACCTGGACCTCTGCGACG
>DATLVT010000885.1:0-23347 GCA_035577105.1 Polyangia bacterium | reverse complement strand
AGGACTCACGCTTCTCGATACCGCAGGGCGGGTTGACCTGCGGCCAGTCGTGCCACATGGACGGCCGCGACGGGCCGGCGTCCACCACCACCAGCGGCCGGATTCGCCGCCTGCACAGTCACACGCTGGCCGGCGTGGATCTCGCGCTCACCGATTTTCCAGAGGTGGGCCCGCAGCGCACCGCCGTGCAAAACCTGCTCGACACTTCGTTGCAAGCCACGCTGTGTCTGGATCCGGTGCGCAAGCAGATCCAGTTGAGCCTGGACAACGTCGGCGGTGGCCACGGCTTCCCCAGCGGCGCCACGCCCGATCGCCGCGCATGGGTGGAACTGACCGCCTACGCCCAGGACGCGGTCATCTACCAGTCGGGCCACGTCGCCGCCGACCAGACGGTCGAGACGCTGACCGATCCCGACCTGTGGCTGATTCGTGATTGCATTTACGACAGCGAGAAGAAGGAGACGCCGCTCTTCTGGCAGGCGGCCTCGCTGATCAGCAATCAGCTGCCGGCATCAGTGGTGAACAACGTCAGCGACCCGGCGTCCTTCACCAAGAGTCACTACGAGAAGACGTACCCGTCGGACCCCACGAAAGGGCTGGATCAACTCCCCGATCGCATCACCCTGCAGGTTCACGTCAAGGCCATCGGCGACGACATCCTGGCCGATCTGGTGGCGTCCGGCGATCTGGATCCCTCGGTGCTCCCCAAGGTGCCGACGTTCGAGCCCGTCGGCAGCACGATCGAGTGGACACGCGCGGCCAGCACCGCCGTGGTGGGCAGCGACGCGCTGGCTCTTTACTGCATCCTGCCGGGCCCGACCTACCGGCCGACGCCGAACCGGGCCCAGAGCCACGCCCACTGTCCCGCCCAGCTGTGACGCCGTCGGTTAGTGACCGTCACCCGTCGACACAAAACGAGAAGACGACGCTGTCCGCGGTGGCGCCGTCGCCGGTCGGCGTGATGTCCAAAGTCGTCTGCCAGACGCCCGCCATGAAGAAATACAGCGGCGCGATTCCGTAGTTTCCGTTCGCCAGGGGCGTCACCACCGCCTTCACGGTGGTGCCGTGATTGTGGGCGGGCATGAAGGGCTTCACGGCAATGGTCGCTCCGTCGACGGGAGCGCCGCTGGCGTCGGTGATGACCACCGTCCAGTTGTTGGTGCCTCTGATGGGGGGCCCGGGATCGCTGGACATCAGCGTGACCGTGAACGTTCCGTTCTTGCTGGCCTTGCTCATGCCGGCGCTGTAGCTGTCGGCGCCGGTTGGTTCGGCACAGGCATTGAAAACGTCGCCGCCGGGCGCCGCGTCCGCAGCTTGATTGGCGCTGCCCCCGCACGCCGCCCCCAGCAAGGCCAGCGGAGCGATCAAGAAAACTGATCGAGCGCCACGCGGTCCCCTCATGCGGATGCTCCTTTCCCCTCTGATTGTGTACGAAGGGGACCCGGAATGCGTTCCGCTGGTTCATCCAGGCGGACGTTTCTAAGGCGCAGCGCGTTGACGATGACCGAGACCGACGACAGCGACATCGCCGCGCTGGCCACCATCGGACTCAGCACCACGCCCAGAACGCCATACAGCGCCCCCGCTGCGATGGGAATGCCCAGGGCGTTGTAGAGAAAGGCCAGCCACAGATTCTGGCGAATGTTCCTCATCGTGGCCCGCGCCAGCGCCCTGGTCCGCACGATGCCGCGCAGATCGCTTCTGACCAGGGTGATGCCGGCGCTTTCCATGGCGACATCTGTTCCGGAGCCCATGGCGATCCCGACCGCGGCGGCGGCCAGCGCCGGCGCGTCGTTGACACCATCGCCGGCCATGGCCACCACGCGACCGGCTTTCTGCAGGCGCTGGACCTCATCGGCCTTCTGCTGCGGCAGCAGCTCGGCGCGCACGTCGGCGATGCCCAGCTTTCTGGCCACCACCTCGGCGGTGGCGCGGCTGTCACCGGTCAGCATGACGATGCGCAGGCCGTCGGCGCGCAGCGCGTGCAGGGCCGCCGGCGTGGTCTCACGAATCTGATCGGCGATGCCCAGCAGGCCCACCACGCGCGCGCCGGCCGCCACGAAGATCACGGTCTGCCCTTCGCCACGCAGGGTCTCGGCCTCCATGCGCAGTGGCCCGACGTCGATCCCCAGCTCTTCCAGCAGCGCCCGGCTGCCCACCGCCACCCGCTGCCCGTCGACCGTCCCCACCACGCCCTTGCCCACCACCGACTCCCATTCCTGGGTCGACAGCAGGGCGATGCCGCGCTCCTGGGCGGCGCTGACCACGGCGGCGGCCAGGGGATGCTCGCTGCCGCGTTCGACGGTGGCGGCCAGCCGCAGCACCTCGCCCTCTTTCACGCCCACCGCCTTGACGGAGACCAGGCGCGGCTTGCCTTCGGTCAGCGTCCCGGTCTTGTCGACCACCAGGGTGTCGACCCTTTCCAGACGCTCCAGCGCCTCGGCGTTCTTGATCAGGATTCCCGCGGTCGCGCCGCGCCCGGCCGCCACCATGATCGACATGGGCGTGGCCAGGCCCAGCGCGCAGGGGCAGGCGATGATCAAGACCGACACGGCCGCCACCAGGGCGTGGCCCAGGCGGGGCGACGGCGCGCCCGGCAGCAGCAGCCAGCCGAGAAAGCTGAGCAGCGCCACCAGCACCACCGCCGGCACAAAAATCGCCGACACGCGATCGGCCAGGGCCTGGATGGGCGCGCGGCTGCGCTGCGCCTCGCTGACCATGCGGACGATCTGGCCAAGGACGCTGTCCTCGCCGACGCGATCGGCGCGCATGGCGAACCCGCCAGTGCCGTTGACGGTGCCGCCGATGACCCGCGCCCCGGGGCCTTTGCTGACCGGCAGCGCTTCGCCCGTGAGCATCGATTCGTCGACGGCGCTCTGTCCTTCCAGGACCACGCCGTCGGTGGGGACGCGCTCGCCGGGGCGGACGCGCAGGACGTCGCCGGGGTGCACGTCGGCCAGTGGGATTTCTTTCTCGCTCCCGGACGGTCGCACCACGCGCGCGGTCTTGGGGGCCAGGCCCAGCAGAGCGCGGATGGCCCCGCCCGTGGCGTGCCGGGCGCGCAGCTCCAGCACCTGGCCAAGCAGGACCAGGGTGGTGATCACCGCCGCCGATTCAAAATAAAGGGGCGAGTGCCCGCCGGGCTCCGCAAGAGTGGCGGGCAGGGCGTGCGGAAACAGCAGCGCCACCGTGCTGAACCCGAACGCTGCGCCGACGCCGAGGCCGATCAGCGTGAACATGTTCGGGCTTCGATTGACCAGGGATTGCCATGCCCGCACCAGCAGCGGCCAGCCGGCGCCGATGACCACCGGCGTGGCCAGCACCGCCTGCAACCAGGGCCGATCTTTCCACAGGCCGGCCATGTCGATGATCAACAGCGGCAGGGACAGCGCCGCCGCGAACCAGAACCGCCGGGTCATGTCGACCAGCTCGGCGTTGGGCTGGTCGGTGGCGCTCGCCAGGCGCGGCTCCAGCGCCATGCCGCAGATAGGGCAGGGGCCCGGGTGATCGCGAATGACCTCGGGATGCATCGGGCAGGTGTACGTGGTCGCGGCCGCGCTCCTGGCGGCGGGCGCGTCGGGCGGCGGCGGACGCAAGAATCGCTCGGGATCGCGGCGAAATTGATCCAGGCAGTGCGGGTTGCAGAAGTAATACGTGGTGTCCTCGTGACGGTGCTGTCCGGCCGCTTGCGCGATCGGAATGACCATGCCGCACACGGGATCGCGGGCCGTTTCGCCGCCGCCGGCCAGCCGCAGCTTGCTGGGATGTCGAGGCGGGTGATGGGGGGGCGGGTGATCCATGGCGGGCGTCGCGGCCTAGACGACTCTGTTGCGAGGCTGGCCGTTCACGAAGGCCGCCAGGTTCCTGGCCACCTCGGCGCGGATGCGGCGGCGCGCCTCCACCGTGCCCCAGGCGATGTGGGGCGTGATGGCCACGCGGGCGGCCCAGGGGGCCCGCGGGTCGGTCAGCGGGTGATCGGCGGGCGGCGGTTCGACTTGCAGGACGTCCAGGCCGACGCCGCGCAGGCGTCCGCTGTCCAGGGCGGCCAGCAGCGCCTGGTCGTCGATCAGCGCGCCGCGCCCGGTGTTGATCAGCATGGCGTCGGGCTTCATGGCCCGCAGGAAAGCGGCGTTCACCATCCCGCGCGTGGCCGGCGTCAGCGGGCAGTGCAGGGTGAACACGTCGCCCGCCTCCAGCGCTTCGTTCAGCGGCGTCCGCGGCGCCGTCGACGGCGAGCCGGGAACGGCGGCGTGCAGGACGCGCATGCCGAACGCCTGGCCGATGCGCGCCACGCCGCCACCGATGTGGCCGCTGCCGACGACGACCAGCGTCTTGCCGGCCAGTTCCATCAAAGGCTGGCGGAAGAAACAGAAGTCCGGCGATGCCGCCCAGCGCCCCGCCTTGACGTCGGCGACATGGCCGGCCACGTCGTGGGTGAAATGCAGGATCAGCGCGAACACCAGCTGGGCCGCCGAATCGGTGGCGTACCCCGGCACGTTGGTCACCGCGATGCCGCGGGCGCGGGCGGCGTCCAGGTCGACCATGTTGGTTCCCGTGGCCACGACGCCGACGTAACGCAGGCTGGGCGCGGCGGCCATCAGGCCGGCGTCGATCTCCACCTTGTTGGTCAGCACCGCCGCCGCGCCGGCGCACCGTTCGATCAGCTGCGACGGCGGGGTGCGCGGGTAAAGCACCAGGTCGCCCAGCGCCGCCAGCTCTACCCAGGCGTTACTGTCAGGGCCAGGGCCCTGTCCCTCACCCTGGTCGGCGGCGAAGCTGTCCAGCACCACGATGCGCATCAGCTTCGCATAGCACGAAGTGCCGCCCCGCTGGTGGGCGGCGCCTCGCTCAGGGCGGGGGGGCGTCGCTGGTCGACTGCTTCAGCGCTTCGGCCTGAAAATGCGCGCGCAGGCTCTCGATGACGTCGTCCAGGTCGCCGTCCAGGATACCCGGCAGGTTGTGCTTGGTCAGGCCGATGCGGTGATCGGTCAGACGGTCCTGCGGAAAATTGTAGGTACGGATCTTTTCCGAGCGGTCGCCCGAACCGATCTGGCTGCGGCGGGCGTCGCGCTCGGCGGTCTGCCGTTTCTCTTCTTCGATGTCGTACAGCTTGGCCCGCAGCAGCTTCATGGCCATGGCCTTGTTCTTGTGCTGCGACTTTTCCTGCTGGCAGTGGACGATGAGGCCGCTGGGGATGTGATGGACGCGCACCGCCGAGTCGGTGGTGTTCACCGACTGCCCGCCCGGTCCGCCCGAGCGCATGACGTCGATCTTCAGATCCTTGGGATCGATGTCGATCTCGACGTCCTCGACCTCGGGCATGACCGCGACCGTGGCGGTCGAGGTGTGAATGCGCCCCTGCGCTTCGGTGGCGGGCACGCGCTGGACCCTATGAACGCCGGATTCGTACTTCAGCTGCGAGAAGGCGCCCCGCCCGGAGATCCCGGCCACCACCTCGCGGATGCCGCCCGCCGACGCGCTGGACATCGACAGGATCTCCACGGCAAAGCGCCGGCGTTCGGCGAACCGGGTATACATGCGGAAAAGATCGCCGGCGAACAGCGCCGCCTCCTCGCCGCCCGTGCCGGCCCGGATCTCGAGGAGGATGTTCTTCTCGTCGTTGGGATCCTTGGGCAACAGCAGCAGCGTCATCCGCTGTTCCAGGCGTTCCTGTTCGACGGCCAGGTCGCTCTCCTCCTGGCGGGCCATCTCCCGCATCTCGGGATCCTTTTGCAGGTCGCGCGCCTCGCCCACCTTCTTGACCACGTCGCGGTGCAGGCGCAGCGCCTCGACCAGCTCGCGCAGGTCCGAGTGCTCCTTGCTCAGCTTCTGCATCTGCTGGCGGTTGGCCAGCACGACGGGATCGGACAGCTTGGCCGACAGCTCCTCAAAGCGCAGCTCGACCCCGGCGAGCTTTCTCAGCAGCAGGTCGTCGAGCATGGCGGGTGGGCGGCTTGTCGGCTCACGAGGGAGGCCAGAAGTCGCCTCGCCCGCAGGCGGTCAGGCAATCAGGACTGAGGCGTCGATGACGGCCGGCCGTACTTCTTCTGGAAGCGCTCGATGCGGCCAGCGGCGTCCACGAACTTCTGTTTGCCGGTGTAGAAAGGGTGACAGGCCGAGCAAATTTCCACCATGAACGTGCCGCGCGTCGAGAAGGTCTCGACCGAGTTGCCGCATGCGCAGGTGATGACCGCCGCCTTGTACTGGGGATGAATGCCTTTTTTCGCCATGTTCAAGTCCTCGGAACCGCTTCTTATAAAGGGCAGGGCGCCCGCGTGCAAGCAAAGAGGCGATTTTTTCGATCCGCCCCTTCGTGAACCGGCCCCTTCCACGCTCAACTGCTCATCGAGTCGAGAAACTCCTGGTT
The DNA here is from genome assembly GCA_035577105.1 of Polyangia bacterium. GTDB lineage: Bacteria > Myxococcota_A > Polyangia > Fen-1088 > Fen-1088 > DATKEU01. The sequence continues at coordinate 16,980 of DATLVT010000885.1, read as the reverse complement.
CGATGCCGCCTTGGCCATTCGGTCGCGGACGAACTCCATGGCGTCGATGACGCCCAGCGGGTGAATCAGCTGGCGCAGGATCCAGATCCGCCCCAGCGCCCCGTTCTTGGCCAGCAGCTCTTCCTTGCGGGTGCCCGATTTGTTGACGTCCAGGCAGGGGAAAATGCGCTTTTCCATCAGGCGGCGATCCAGGTGGATCTCGGAGTTGCCGGTCCCCTTGAACTCCTCGAAGATCACGTCGTCCATCCGGGACCCGGTGTCGATGAGGGCGGTGGCGACGATGGTCAGCGAACCGCCTTCTTCAATGTTGCGGGCCGCGCCGAAGAACCGTTTGGGCTTCTGCAGGGCGTTGGCGTCGATGCCGCCCGACAGCACCTTGCCCGACGTGGGAGCGATGCTGTTGTACGCCCGGGCCAGCCGGGTCAGCGAATCGAGGAGAATGACCACGTCACGCTTGTGCTCGGTCAGCCGCTTGGCCTTCTCCAGCACCATCTCCGCCACCTGCACGTGCCGCGCGGCCGGCTCGTCAAACGTCGAGCTGACCACCTCGCCCTTGACCGACCGGATCATGTCGGTGACCTCTTCCGGTCGTTCGTCGATCAGCAGCACCATCAACGTCACCTCGGGGTGATTGGTGGTGATGGCGTGGGCCATGTCCTGCAGAAGCACGGTCTTGCCGGCGCGCGGCGGCGAAACGATCAGGCAGCGCTGCCCTTTGCCGATGGGACACAGAAGGTCGACGATGCGCGTGGACAGATTCTTGGGGTCGTATTCCAGGTTCAGCCGCTGGTTGGGATAAAGCGGCGTCAGGTTGTCGAAGAAGATCTTGTCGGTTTGATCCTCGGGCGGCGCAAAATTGATCTGGTCGACCTTCAGCAGGGCGAAATAGCGCTCTGATTCCTTGGGCGGGCGGATGGGTCCTGAAACCGTGTCGCCGGTGCGGAGGTTGAAGCGCCGGATCTGCGACGGCGAAACATAGATGTCGTCCGGTCCGGGCAGATAGCTGTAATCAGGCGAGCGCAGGAATCCGAAGCCGTCGACCAGCGTCTCCAGCACGCCGCTGCCGACGATCTCGCCGCGCGCGCTGGCGTGGGCGTTCAGCAGGGCAAAGATCAGCTCCTGTCGGCGCAGGGATCCTGCGCTCTCGACATTCAGCTCGCCGGCCAGCTGGGCCAGCTCCTTGATGGACTTGCGCTTGATTTCGGCCAGATTCATCGCGGGGACCTGATGGGGATGGGAACCGGGCGAGGTCGAAGGGACGAAGGGACGGGACGAAGGGCGATGCGGCGAGGGACGACCGAGGAAGGTTGGCGTACGAACCTTGAAACGAATGGACCCTAAAAATTGTAAGTGTCCATACTTTTCGAGTCAAGCCGCCGGTCGCGCCGACGTCGGTCTGCTCCGGTCTCCTTTATGAGAGCGGATTTCGTTTCGGGGTATAGTCCGCCGCGGAAGCATGTCCGCACGCCAAAACAAAGAACTCGTTAGCTATCGATTGCCTCTTTACGCGTATCTAGAGCCCGTTTTTGCGGGCAAGCGGGTGCTGGAGGTCGGCTGCGGCGCCGGCGCGGGGGCTGAATATCTGCTGGCCCACGGCGCCGATCGGGTGGTCGGCGTCGACGCCGACCCGGCCGCGATCGAGCAGGCCAGGGCCCGCCATCGCCGGTCCAACCTGGATTTCCGGCTCTCGTCCAACCTGGCCGAGCTGCCGCCCCTGGGTGAGACGTTCGACGTCGTGGTTATCCCCGAGGCGGAGGTCTTGATTCGTCGTCCGGGGATCGTCGCCGCGTGGAAGCGCCTGCTGGCCGACGGCGGCCGGGTCATCGTCTCGGTGGCCAGCGCCGATCGCGGGCGTGGCGCCAGCGTGGGCCTGGCCGATGGCGTCGGCTACTACGAGGTGGCCGATGCGCTGGGCGGACAATTTTCGCGCGTGCGGATGTTCGGTCAGACGCCGTTCCTCGGTTTCGGCATGATCGAATTCGAGGGCGCGCCGCAGGAGCTGCACGTCGATTCGCGCCTGGTCGACGGCGGCGCCGAACCGGCATCGCGCTATCTGGCGGTGGGCGGCACCGACGAAGTTCTGGGTTTGGGCTATGCGCTGGTGCAGGTGCCGTTCGCCCCGTTCGAGGCGACCCTCGCCGGCCGGGAATCCGGGGCGGCGCTGCGCTTGCAGCCGCCCGAAGGGGGACCGTCCAGCAACGAGCGCCGCCTGGAAGAGTCGGAGCGTCGGCTGCGCTCGCGCCTTGAAGAATCCGAGGGACGGGTCACCGAGCTGCGCCGTCGGATCGACGACGCCACGGCGCAGTCGGACTCTGCGCTGCGCATCACCCGGGCCCAGGGCGAGGAGATAGAGGAGCTGCGCGGCCGTTTGCGGCGGGCTTCCGAGGATCGGGCGGCGCTGGACGGCGAGATCGCCAAGTTGCGCCGGGCCCTGGCCGACGCCGACGAGCTGGTGCTGGGCCTGACCCGCAAGACCGCCGAGGAGATGGCGGCGGTGACCCAGCGGCTGCGCCTGCCGTCGGATGGCGATCCCAGCCGTTCGCAGCTGGCCGAGTACGCGGCGCTGCGCGACGACGCCGATCGGTTGCGGGCCACCCTGGTCGAGACCGAGGCGCGGGCCAGCGCGGCCGAGCAGCGGCTGGAGGCGGTGGCCGCCTCCGAACGCGAGCGCAAGGAAGAGGCGGACGATCTGCGCGCCCGTTTGCGCCGGGCCGAAGAGACGGCGGCGCGCGAGCGGCGCGAGGTGGGCGCGTTGCAGGAGAAGGTGCGGGCGGCAGACGCCGAGGCGCACCTGCTGGAAGAGCGCGAGCAGGCCCTGTCGGCGCGCGACGAGCGCATCGCCCAGCTGGAGAGCGAGAAGCAGGATCTGAACTGGCGATTGGCCGAGCTGGAAGAGAAGCTGCGCGCCGCCATCGGTCGCGTGGTTTCAGGCGACGGCTCGCGCGGACAGTCCGAGGAGCTGGCCGCGGCGCGCAGCGCGCGCGAGCGGACGCTGGAAGAGTTTCACCGCGCCGCCGGCGCCCATGTCGACGAGCTGACGCGACTGAAGGCATCGGTGGCCGAGCAGACCGCGCTGGTCAACGAGCTGGAAGAATCGCTCAAGGCCGCCGAGGAGAAGGCCAACGCGGCGACCAACGAAGCGGCGTCTCTGCGCAAGGGCGCCAAGGAGCTGGAGGAGGCCGATCGGACGCGACGTTCGCGGCTGGCCGAGCTGGAGGGCAAGCTGTTGCGCCTGGAGCACGAGCGGCGCGCGGCGGCCAGCGCGGCGGCGCCCGAAGGGGGCGTCGGCGCCAGCGCTGGCGACGCCGTCAGCGAGCGCAAGCTGCAAGAGACCATCGGCGAGCGGGATGGCTTGCGGGCCGAGATGGAAAAGCTGCGACGGCGCGTCGACGAGAGTCGCGCCGCGCTGGACATGGCGCGGGGAGAAACCGCGAAGGCGCAGACCCGGGCGACGGAGCTTGAAGGTGAGCTCGCGCGCCTGGCCCGCGAGCGGCCGCCGCTTGCGCCGCTGGTCGAGGCGTCAAGGATCGCCGGCGGGGGCAACGGTCAGAACGGGCCGCCCGCCCTGGGCGATCCACGGGTCGTCGACGAGCTGCGCGAGATCGAGGACGATCTGAAGGCCGAGCTGCGCATGCTGGCGTCCATCGAGACCACGCTGCAGGCCGAGATGCAGGAGGTGACGGCGCGGCCGCCCATGCCCCATCTGGGCAACGGTGGTCCGGTGGCGGCGGCGCTCGGCGACGACGCACAGGATCAGAGCGCCGAGGTCATCCTGCTGCACACGACACTGGCCAGCTTCCGGCGGCGCGCGGCGCGCCTGCGCGACGAGACCGAGGGGCTGCGCCGTCGCATGGAATCGCTGTCCGCCTCCGAGATCTCCGGTTTTCTGGAAGAGCTGGGCGAGGACCTGGCTGAATTCGAGAAGTAGCGTGTCCGCCGCCGCTATCCCCATTCGCGTCTGCCTGGTTGGTCTGGGCGCCATCGGACGCGAGGTGCAGAAGGCGCTGGCCACCCGCGCGAATTTGAGGTTGGTGTCCGTCGTCGATCCGGCATGGGTCGGGCGCGATGCTGGCGAAGCGGCGGGCATGGACCGCAACGGCATCGCCATCGTGGGCAGCATCGCCGAAGGTCTGGGCGCCGGCGTCGATGTGGCCCTGGTGATGACCGGCTCCAGCACGGCGGACATGCTGCCGGTCGTGGAAGCGGCGGCCGCAGCCGGCGTGGACGTGGTGTCCAGTTGCGAGGATCTCGCCTATGCCCGCCTGGCCACCCCCGACCTGGCCGACGCCATCAACGCGCGCGCCTGGGCCGGCGACATCACCGTGCTGGGGACAGGCGTCAATCCCGGGTTCGTGATGGATCGCCTGCCGCTGCACCTGGCCGGCGCCTGCGTCAGCGTCAACGCCGTCCGCGTCGAGCGCGTCGTCGACGCCGCCAAGCGGCGCGGCCCCTTGCGCGCCAAGGTGGGCGCCGATCTGACGCCCGACGAATTTCGCGCCGGCGTGGCCGCCCGCCGCCTGGGCCACCGCGGCCTGCCCGAATCGTGCGCGCTGGTCGCCCTGGGCCTTGGTTTCCCTCTGGACGAGATCAAGGCATCGATCGAGCCGGTGGTCGCCACCGCCGAGGCGCCCCGGGCCGGAATCGCCGTGGGTCGGGTGGCCGGCCTGCGCCAGTCCGCCGTGGGCATCAGCGGCGGACGCCAGGTGGTGCGGCTGGATCTGGAGATGTCCGTCGCCGCGCCGTCGCCGCACGATCAGGTCTGGATCGACGGCGATCCACCGCTGGACGTGCGCATCGAGGGCGGCACGCACGGCGATCGGGGCACGGTGGCCACGCTCCTCAACGCGATTCCCGCCGTCCTGGGCGCCAGCCCGGGGCTGAAGACCGTCCTTGACCTTCCGCTGTACGGCGCGCGCTAAAAGGAAATTTTTCCAAGAACGCGCGGACCGCGGGCGCCGGTGACCGAGGGGACGTTGCCGGGGTGGCCAAACAGCGTCTCGTTGGCCAGCACCGCGAAGGCGACCGCCTCCTTGGCCTTGGGATCGACACCCAGCGCTTCCGACGTCGCCACCGGGATCGGCGCCAGCAGCGCCGCCAGGTGCCGCATCAGCGTCAGGTTCAGGGCGCCCCCGCCCGAGACGTAGACCTCGTCGGGCAGCGGCGGACAAAGCTCGCGATAGCTGCGCGCGATGGCCTCCGCAGAAAAGCGGGTCAGCGTGGCCAGCAGATCGTCCAGCCGGTTCTCGAAGCGCCCCAGGAGCGGATAGACAAAGTCCTTGCCGAACAGCTCGCGCCCGGTCGACTTGGGCGGACGCAGGGCCAGGTAAGGATGACGGTTCAGCTCGTCCAGCAGGGCCTGATCGATCTGCCCGCGCGCCGCGCGCCGGCCGTCGACGTCGAAGCTGTCCGCGCCCGCCGACGCCGCGCGCGCCACCGCGTCCAGCGGCATGTTGCCGGGCCCGTTGTCGAACGCGACCAGCTCATCCAGGCGCCCGCCCACCAGAGTGACGTTGGCGATCCCGCCGATGTTCTGCAGGGCCCGCCGCCGTCCGGGCGCCCGGAACAGCAGGTGATCGACCAGCGGAACCAGCGGGGCGCCCTCGCCACCCGCCGCCACGTCACGCACGCGAAAGTCGCTGATCACCGGACGACCGGTGCGCTCGGCGATGACCGCCGGCTCGCCGATCTGCAGGGTGGCGCCCATCATCCCCGCCGACGGCGGGTGGTGCACGGCGGTCTGCCCGTGCGAGCCGATCAGATCGACGTCGGTCATCGCCGTCCCGGCGGCGTCGCAGGCGGCCTGGGCGGCGTCGGCGAACGCCTGCCCCAGAAGGGCGTCCAGATCGCACAGCTCGGCGGCGTCGGCCTGCGACAGGCGAAAGATCCGCTCGCGCAGCGCACGCGGAAACGGTGTGGTGACGAAGCTGCGCGTGCGGACGCGGGTGGCCTCGCCGGCGTCGCTGATCTCGCACAGGGCCGCGTCCGTGCCGTCGGCGCTGGTCCCCGATAGAAGACCGATCACCAGCCGCGACGGGCGCTGGCGCAAGGCCAGCAACGACGCCAGCGGATCGGCGGGCGCGACCACCGCGTCTAATCCTCCTCGGTCCCGCCGGCGTCGATCGCGATGTCGCCGACAATGGCCCGCAGCGAGCCCTTGTGTTCCATCAGCAGCTCCTTGGCGCGCGCGGCGTTGACCTGCGCGTGATGCATGACCAGCGCCACCTTGGCCCGTCCGCCTGCCTTTTCCAGCAGCCTCAGCGCCGCTTCGTCGTCGAGGCCGGTCAGCGAGCGCACGATGCGCGTGGCCCGGGCCCACAGCTTGGCATTGGTGGGGCGCACGTCGACCATCAGCCCGCCATAGGTCTTGCCCAGCAGCACGAACGCCGTCGTGGAGATCGCGTTCAGCACCACCTTGGTCGCCGTCCCGGCCTTGAGGCGTGTCGAGCCGGCGATCACCTCGGGGCCCGTCTCGAGGGCGATCACCACGTCGGCCAGACCAGCGGCGCGCTCCGGACGGCCGCAGGTCACGAAGATCGAAGCGGCGCGCCGGAAGCGCGCGTACTCCAGCGCCGCCCGCACGAACGGCGTCACGCCGGACGCGGCGATGCAGCAGACCGCGTCGGTCGGTCCCACGGCGACACGGCGCAGGCGCTGCTCGGCCTCGCGGCTCTCGTCCTCGGCGCCCTCCACCGATCGGGTCAGCGCCTGCGGCCCACCGGCGATGATCGGCACCACCCGCGACGGCGGCACCCCGAAGGTCGGCACGCATTCGACGGCGTCCAGCGTCCCCAGGCGCCCCGACGTGCCGGCGCCCACGTACACCAACCGTCCACCGGCAGCCAGTCGCCCCGCCACCAGCCGCGCCGCCCGTCCGATCAGGTCGGCCCGCCCGTGCGCGGCGCGCACCGCCTTGATCTCCTCGCTGAGCATGAGGCGCGCGATCTCCTCGGGCTCCATCGTGTCCAGGTGCCGCGACCGCGGGTTCAAGGCCTCCGTGGGCAGTTGGCTGAAATCGGGGGCGGCGGCGCTGGGGCGAGGACGAGGCATTGCTGGAATCTTAAGGGCAGCCGCGACAAACGCCCAATTGTCCGCCGGCGGGCGCGTCGGGCGTCACAGCCCCAGGACGTCGCGAAAGTCGTACAGGCCAGGTGGGCGTCCTTCCACCCACAGCGCGGCACGCACAGCGCCGTGCGCGAAGGTGTCGCGCGACGTGGCCCGGTGGGTGATCTCGATGCGCTCGCCGTTGCCCAGAAAATAGACGGTGTGGTCGCCGACCACGTCGCCGCCTCGGATGGTCTGGATTCCGATCTCGGCGTCGGTGCGGGCGCCGATCTCCCCGTGCCGTTCATAGCGGGCCGTGGCCGCCAGGTCGCGCTTCGTCGCCTCCGCCAACGCCTCCGCAAGGCGCAGCGCCGTGCCCGACGGCGCGTCCCGCTTGGCGCGGTGGTGCGTCTCGACGATCTCCAGATCATAGGTCGGGCCCAGCGCCCGGGCCACGTCGCCCACGGTCTTCAGCAGCACGTTGACCCCCACCGACGTGTTCGCGGCAAAGACGATGGGCACCTCCGCCGCCGCCATGGTCAGCTCGGCCTTCTGCTCGGGCGAGAAGCCGGTCGTTCCGATCACCATGGCCACGCCACCGGCCGCCGCCGTCTGGGCCGCCGCCAGGCTGGCCGCCGGGATGGAAAAATCGACCCAGACCTGGGCCACGCCCTTGTGAGGCAGCCCTTCCTGGATCAACACGCCGCGCGAACCGACGCCCGCCACCAGCCCGGCGTCCTGGCCCAGCGACGCCGACCCGGCGCGCTCCACCGCCGCCGCCAGCTGGGCGCGCGGGTTGGCGGCGATGGCCCGGACGATGGCCCGGCCCATGCGGCCGTCAGCACCCAGCACTCCGATGCGCGTCTGCACGGCGGCGCCTACAGCAGGATCCCGCTGCGCTGCAGGGCCGACCGCACCTTGTCGCGGTTGGCCGCCGACAGCGGATAAAGCGGCGGGCGCAGCTCGTCGGCGATGCGTCCCATCATCGACAGCGCCGCCTTGACCGGCACCGGGTTCGCCTCGATGAAGAGATCCTCGCTCAGCGGCAGCAGCTTGTAGTGCAGCTCGCGCGCCTTCTTCCAGTCGCCGGCCGCGGCGGCGTCCCACATCGCGCTCATCTCGCGCGGGGCCACGTTGCTGACCACCGAGATGCAACCCCTGGCGCCCAGCGCATAGAGCGGGAAGGCGGTGGCGTCGTCGCCCGACAGGACCGCCATCCGGTCGCCCACCTTGGCCAGAACCTGCGCCGCCCGCAGCGCCGACCCGGTCGCTTCCTTCACGCCGACCACCGCCGGCAGATCGCAAAGGCGCGCAATGGTGTCAGGCAACAGATCGCAGCCGGTGCGCCCAGGAACGTTGTAGACGATCGTCGGCAACGGAACCGCGTCGACGACCGCCTTGAAGTGGCGGTAAAGGTGATCCTGGCCGGGCTTGTTGTAGTAAGGCGTCACCAGCAACAGGCCGTCGGCGCCGACCTTCTGCGCGGCCTGCGACAGCTCGATCGCCTCGCGCGTCGAGTTCGAGCCCGTTCCCGCGATCACCGGCACCCGCTTGCGAACGGCCTCCACCACCACCTTGATGACCCGGATGTGCTCCTCGAAGGTCAGGGTGGGTGATTCGCCGGTGGTTCCCACCGGGACGATGCCGTCGATGCCGCCGCCGATCTGATCGTCGACCAGCTTACGCAGCGACTCCTCGTCGACGGCGTCGCCGCGGAACGGGGTGACGATGGCTGTCATGACTCCGGTAAACATGATGGCGCGAACCCTATCACGCCGCCCGATTACGGGTCACTGGCTACGCGAACAATGGGGACGAATCGCTGCCCGTCCAGGCGGCCGGCCGCCACGCGCACCGCATAGAGATCGGGAACCGCCAGCGCTGTTCGTCCTTCGACCGTGGCCACCGGCAGCGTGCGCCTCTCCGTGATGATCCCGGCCGGCGTGCGCATCAGCAGCAGCAGATCCAGCGCCGGCGCCACCGTGTCGGCGGGCAGCCGCCAGAACAGCGTGGTGTGCCGCCGGTCCCATTCAGCGCGCACGCCGGGCAGCGGCAGCGGCTCCGGGGCCGGTGTCGCCGCTGGCGTGGGCGCGGTGGGCGCGGCGGCCTTGATGTTCGCTCCCGGCGATGTCGCGCCCAGCTGCTCCAGCTCGGCGATGCGCTGCCGGCGCCGGGCCCGGGTGATCTCGTCTTCTGCCAGGTCGACCAGCCGCTGGTACAGGGCCAGCGCCTTGGTCACCAGACCCTGTTTCACGTACAGCTCGGCCATGGTCTCGGTCTCGAACATGCTCAGCTCACGATCTTTCGGGTTTGGGCGATGTCGTCGCTGATCTGGGTCATCAGCGCGGCGATCGAGGCGAACCGTTGCTCGCCACGCAGGCGCTGCAGGAACTCGATGCGCAGCCGCTGCTCATAGAGGTCACCGTCGAAATCCAGCAGGTGTCCTTCCACGCTGACCGTGCCGCTGCCCGTGAACTGGGGATTGGTCCCCACGCTGATGGCGCAGGGCCGGCGCAGCTCGGCCGCGCCGCCGTTCGACAGCACGGTGGCCCGCCCGGCGTAGATCCCCACCTGGGGCAACAGCTCGCCTTCGAGGTCGATGTTGGCGGTGGGGACGCCCAGCGATCGGCCGCGCCCGGCGCCGTGGATCACGCGCCCGCTGATCTCGAACGGTCGCCCCAGCAGCAGGGCGGCGCCGTCGACGCGCCCCTCCAGCACGAACTCGCGCACCTTGGTCGACGAGCAGGTCAGCCCGCCCACGCTGACCCGCGGCACCACGGTCACGCCCAGAGCCAGCGCGGCGCCCAGCTCTGTCAGCAGGCGGGCGTCGCCGGCGCGGTCGCGGCCAAAGCTGAAGTCATAACCAACCACCACCTCGCGCGCGTCGAGATCGCGGCGCAGGACCTGGCCGACGAAATCCGCGGCTTCGATGGACGCAAACGCGGCGTCAAAGGGCTCGACCACCACCAGCTCGGCGCCCGCCTGGGCCAGCAATTCCAACCGCCTTTCCAGCGAGACGATCAGCGGCGGCGCCAGCGCTGGCGCGAAGAGGCGCGCCGGGTGCGGATCGAACGTCAGCACCGCCGTCGTCGCCCCGCGCGTGACGGCCCGGGCGCGCGCCGCCTGCACCAGCGCCTGGTGCCCCCGGTGAACGCCATCAAAGTTTCCGATGGCCAGCGCCAGGCCGCCGGGCAGCGTCGGGCGCAACGCCGCCAGCTCCTGGCGTCCGCGAACAACGGTCACGTGGTCCTCGACTGGAGCATGCGGGTGATCGAATCGAGCAGCGCCTCCAGCTCGAACGGTTTTTCGATGATGTGGTCGTGTGTGACGCCCATGGCGGCGCGTCGCTTGGGCGGCACGCCGGTCATCAGCGTCACCGGCACGGCCGGGAAGATCGCGCCCAGCCGGTTCAACAGCTGCTGCGGTCCCCCGGAGCCGGCCACCATCAGATCGCTGACCACCGCGGTCGGGCGCAGGCCGCGGTCGGCCTCGACGCGCGCCGCATCGACGTCGCGGACCAGCTGCGGACAGTATCCGGCCTCGCAGAGCACGGCGGCCACCAGGCCGCCGATCTGTTGATCGTCTTCGATGATGAGGATGACTTCTCCGGGCATTGACTTCCGAGGAGGAGAACGAAAGAATATGCGCCCGAGTTGAAGACAACCTCTTCTCGGCGTCAACAGCAGACGCGACCAGGAGTCCCGAACCCATGACCGCGCCTGCTCGTTTGAACACCAAACAGACCAAGTTTATTTTTGTCACGGGCGGGGTCGTCTCCTCGCTGGGCAAAGGGCTGGCGTCAGCCTCGATCGGCAGCCTTCTGGAAGGCCGTGGTCTCAAGATCACCATCCAGAAGCTGGATCCGTATCTGAACGTCGATCCGGGGACCATGAACCCGCTGCAGCACGGCGAGGTGTTCGTCACCGACGACGGCGCCGAGACCGACCTCGACCTTGGTCACTACGAGCGGTTCATCTCGCAGCGGATGACCAAGCTGAACAACACCACGTCGGGGCAGATATACCTGTCGGTCATCCAGAAGGAACGCCGCGGCGAATACCTGGGCGGCACCGTGCAGGTCATCCCGCACGTCACCGACGAGATCCGGGCCCGGATCCTGGCCTGCTCCAAGGGGTACGACGTCCTCATCGTCGAGGTGGGCGGCACCGTGGGCGACATCGAATCGCTGCCGTTCCTGGAGGCGATCCGGCAGCTGCGCCTGGAGGTGGGGCAGGGGAACGCCCTGTCGGTCCACGTCACGCTGGTGCCCTTCATCGGCGCCGCCGGCGAGCTGAAGACCAAGCCGACGCAACACTCGGTGATGAAGCTGCGCGAGATCGGGATCCAGCCGGAGATCCTGCTGTGCCGGTCAGAGCGGCCCATTGATCCGGCGCTGAAGAAGAAGATCGCGCTGTTCACCAACGTCGCCCCCGACGCCGTGTTCAGCGCCGAGGACGTGGCCTGCATCTACGAGGTCCCCATCCGGTTTCACGCCGAGGGCGTGGACGACAAGATCGCCGAGCTGTTGAACATCTGGTCGCGCGCGCCCGAGCTGACCGGCTGGGAGCGGGTTGTTCATCGCATGAAGAGCTCGCAGACCGAGGTGGAGATCGGCCTGGTGGGCAAGTACGTCGACCTGGTCGAATCTTACAAGAGCCTGAACGAGGCCCTCATCCACGGCGGCATCGGCAACGAGTGTCGCGTCAACCTGCACCACATCGATTCAGAAGAGATCGAGAAGCGCGGAGCGGCCGCCTTGCTCAGCGAGATGGACGGCATCCTGGTGGCGCCCGGGTTCGGGAGCCGCGGCATCGAAGGCAAGGTGGCGGCGGTTCGGTACGCCCGCGAAGAGCGCGTGCCGTTCTTCGGCATCTGCCTGGGGATGCAGGTCGCGGTCATTGAATATGCGCGCAACGTGGCCGGGTTGAAGGGCGCCAACTCGACCGAGTTCGATCAGGCCGCGCCCTATCCGGTCGTCGATTTTCTTCCCGAGCAGCGGCAAGTAACGGAGAAGGGCGCCACGATGCGGCTGGGCGCTTACCCTTGCGTGCTGGCCGCGGGTTCGCGGGCGGCGGCGGCCTACGGCGCGGGCGAGATCGTCGAACGGCACCGCCATCGGTACGAGGTCAACAACGACTACCGCGAGGCGCTGACCAGCCATGGCATGTTGATTTCGGGAGCGTCGCCCGATCGCCGCCTGGTCGAGATGATCGAGCTGCCCGGGCATCCCTATTTTGTGGGTTGCCAGTTTCACCCCGAGTTCAAATCCCGCCCCCAGGCGCCCCACCCGCTGTTTCAGTCGTTCATCGCCGCTGCGCTGAACGCCCGGCTGGGTGAGTCCCGCCGCCAAAGAGCGGTTGCGCCGCAGCCCGCCGTCGACACCCCCTGATATTGCCAATTTAAAACGCATTGTTATGCGTTCTAGGGAGGTGTCTGCAATACATGTACCACCAGTGCCTTGTCCCTTTACCCCGCTGTCGGAGAGGTGTTAGAAATAAGGTCCGCTCGGCGCATCCAAGAGGGGACCTCGATGTCGATTGAAATCAAGCAGCACCTGAAGCTTTCGCAGCAGCTGGTCATGACGCCCCAGCTGCAACAGGCCATCAAGCTGCTGCAGCTCTCCCGGATGGAGCTGGTCGACATGGTGCGGGACGAGATGCTGGAGAATCCCATCCTGGAGGATTCGGTCGAGTCGGCGAACGAGCAGGCCAAGAGTCCTGAAGCAGAAGCGCCCACCGAAGCGATTGCCAGCGATGTCGAGCGGGTCGGCGAGACCGAGATGCCGATGATGGAGATCCCGCAAGACAAGGTCGACTCGACGGCCGAGGTCAAGGCCGACACCCGCTCGGGCGAGGCCGTGGCTGATTTCGACTGGGAGACCTACCTGGACAATCAGGCGCAAGCGGCGCCCATGCCGTCCTACAAGTCGAACAATGAAGACCTCCCCTCGCTGGAATCGACGCTCACCCGCGGGACGTCGCTGTTCGACCACCTGGAATGGCAGCTGAAGCTGTCGCACTTTACCCTGCAGGAAGACGGCATCGCGATGCTGATCATCGGGAACATCAACCCCGATGGCTACCTGGAGGAATCGCTGACCGATCTGGCCGAAGAGGCCGGCATCGACGCCGAGATGGCGGAATCGGTGTTGCGCCGCATCCAGGAGTTCGACCCGGTGGGTGTGGCGGCCCGTTCGCTGGAAGAGTGTCTGATGATCCAGGCGCGCCACATCGGCGCCGACGACGACGTGGTGGTGGGCATCATCCAGCGACACCTGCCCAACCTGGAAAAGAAGAACTACGGGGCCATCGCCAAGGATCTGCAGCAGCCGGTCGAGGAGATCTACGAAGCCGCCAAGGTGGTGCAGACGTTCGATCCCAAACCGGGGCGACAGTACACATCCGAAGAGCCCACCTACATCACGCCCGACGTTTATATCCACAAGGTCGGCGAGAAGTACTTCGTGGTGGCCAACGACGACGGCCTGCCCAAGCTGAAGATCTCCGACTTCTATCGCACCGCGCTGGCCGGCGGCTCAAAGGCGCGCGAGTACATCCAGGAGAAGCTGCGCAGCGCGCAGTGGCTGATTCGATCGATCCAGCAGCGGCAGCGCACGATCGTGCGTGTCACCGAGTCGATCCTGAAGTTCCAGCGCGATTTTTTCGACAAGGGGACCGCCCACCTCAAGCCGCTGATTCTGCGCGACGTCGCCGAGGACATCGGCATGCACGAGTCGACCGTGTCGCGCGTCACGACCAACAAGTACGTGCACACGCCTCAGGGCATCTACGAATTGAAGTATTTCTTCAACTCCGGGATCACCCGCACGGATGGTGACGACCTGGCTTCCGAGGCGGTCAAGCTGAAGATCAAGCAGATCATCGGCCAGGAAAACGCCAAGCACCCCCATTCCGATCAGAAGATCGTCGAGCTGCTGCGCGACCAGAACATCGAGATCGCCCGTCGAACCGTGGCGAAATACCGCGAGCAGCTTCGCATTCTTTCAAGCAGCAAACGCCGCCAGGTGTACTAGAGACCGCCCGAGCGCGTCTCCTTCCCAGGGAATAACGCGCCAGGGATCGCGTTCCGGATTTGGTTCTGGGAATGTCGGCAGGTTTGTTACTGCAATCTCCTGTCCAGCGTCGGAAAAATGGGGTAAAAGCTGTCCGCGATGCAGCTCTCAGCCACCTTCCGTCACATGGACGCGTCTCAAGCGGTGCGCGACTATGCGCTTGAGAAGCTGGAGAAGATCCGGAAGTACTTCAACAAGGACCCGATCTCGGCGCATGCGGTCTTCTCGGTCGAGCGTGGTTATCACCACGTCGCCGACATCAACCTGACCCTGCCGAACGGGATCTTGATCAACGCCAAGGAGACGACCGAGGACATGTACTCGTCGATCGATCTGGCGGTGGCTCGGATCGAACGTCAGGTTCGCAAGTGGAAGGAAAAGATTCGCGACCACAAGCCTCACGGCGGCCCGGCGGCCTCCGTCCGCGAGATGGTCATCCCGGTCGAGGAGATGGAGCCGAAGGTGGCTCCCTCGGTTGTGCCGGAAGGGACCGGGGCAGCGCCAGCGGCCAAGGGTGGTTTCCGGGTCATCAAGGACGAGACGTTCACCACCCGGTCGATGAAGGTCGAAGATGCCGTGATGCATATGAACCTGCTGGGTGACGAGCTGCTGGTCTTCACTGACTCCAGCCATGGCGGCATCTCGGTCCTTTACCGACGCAAAGATGGAAATTACGGTCTTATCGAGACCGGTCGTTCGGGAACAGGTTCGTAGGGAACCACCGGGCGCCGGAGGCGCTGCAGATGAAGGTCATCGATTTCTTAAAGCCTGAACGAATCGTCGCCAACCTGAGCGCCCGGACCAAGGCGGGCGTTCTGGCTGAGCTGTCGGCGCATCTGGCCAAGCACCAGGCGGGCGTCGACGCCGAATCGTTGCGCCGGGTTCTGGAAGAACGCGAGCTTCTGGCCTCGACGGCCATCGGTGACGGGATCGCCATCCCCCACGGCAAGCTGGACGCCGTCGGCCAGCTTGTGGGGGCGCTGGGACGTTCGGTCGACGGCATCGACTTCGAGTCGATCGACGGCAAGCCGACACACCTCATCTTCATGCTGGTGGCGCCGGCCAGCTCGACGGGGGTGCACCTCAAGGCGCTGGCCCGCCTGTCGCGGCTGTTCCGGGACGCCGATTTCCGCCAGAGGCTGCTGGCCGCGCCGTCGGACGCGGCCATGTATCAGGTCATTTCCGAGGAAGACGCCAAGTATTGAGATAGAATCTTGGCAGAATGCTGACAGTCCGGTCGCTTCTAGATGAGAGCTCCGGACTGAGGCTTGTGCTGCTGGCGGGTGAGTCGGGGCTCGGTCGCCCGATCACCATCCATCGGATCCAGAAACCGGGCCTGGCCCTGGCTGGCTTTGTCCGTCAGGTTCACCCCGAACGCGTCCAGGTCCTGGGGTCGACCGAGATCTCGTACCTGCAGACGCTGTCCGAGGAGGACGCCCGCCGCGCCGTGGAAGGGTTCGTGGGCCTGAACCCCGCCTGCGTGGTGGTCACCAAGGGGCTGGACGTGCCGGCCATCCTGCTGGACGTGGCCGATCGCTCGGGCGTCCCCTTGCTCCGCACGCCGGTGGTTTCGTCGGTGGCCATCGATGCCATCCAGAAGCACCTGGAGCTGCAGCTGGCGCCCACGGCCAGCATTCACGCCGTGTTGCTGGACGTCCTGGGCGTGGGCGTGCTGCTGCTGGGCAAGAGCGGGATCGGCAAATCAGAAGCGGCCCTGGATCTGATCATGCGCGGGCACCGGCTGGTGGCCGACGATCTGGTCGAGGTGCGGCGCACGTCGGGCGACGTGCTGGTGGGTTGGGCGTCGGAGCTGATCAAGCACCACATGGAGGTGCGGGGCCTGGGCATTATCAACATAAAGGACATGTTCGGCGTGGCCGCCGTGCGCGACGAAAAGCGCATCGAGCTGGTGCTGGAACTGATGAAGTGGGACCAGACGGAGAGCCATGATCGGCTGGGGCTGGACGAGATGGTCTATCCGATCCTGGAGGTGCCGGTGCCGCTGCTGCGCATCCCGGTCAGCCCGGGACGCAACGTCAGCTCGCTGATCGAGGTGGCGGCGCGCAACCGGCTGCTGCAGGTGCGCGGGCACCATTCGGCGCGCGAGTTTCAAGAGCGGCTGGATCGCGCCCTGGCCGATGCGCGCGAGCGCCGCTGGCGGGATGACGTGGAATGAAGCTGGTTGTGGTGACGGGGGTGTCGGGGGCGGGAAAATCGACGGCGCTGCGGGCGCTGGAGGACCTCGGTTACTACTGCGCGGACAATCTGCCGCTGCCCCTTCTGCCCAAGTTCGTCGAGCTCCTGGCCACGCGTGAGGAGATCGATCGGGCGGCGCTGGGCATCGACGCGCGCGGCGGCGAGTTCCTGCAGGACGCGACCAAGATCTTCGCCGACATTCGTGCCGCCGGGCACACCCTGGAATTCTTGTACCTGGAAGCCAACGACGAGATCTTGATCCGGCGTTTCTCAGAAACCCGCCGCCGCCATCCCCTGTCAGACACCGACATCAGGGCTGGCCTGGTGGCGGAGCGCGAACAGCTGTCGGCATTGCGCCACGAGGCCAACGCCGTGGTCGACACCGGCGCGCTGACCGTGCACGTCCTGCGCGCGCTGATCCAGGAGCGGTACGGACGGGCGGAGGGAGGCCTGGCGGTGACGCTGCTGTCATTCGGGTTCAAGCACGGCCTGCCGGCCGAGGCTGACATCGTCCTGGACGTGCGGTTTCTGCCCAATCCTTTTTTTGTTCCGCAGCTCTCGGCGATGTCCGGCGAGGACGACGCGGTCAAGCGGTTCGTCCTGGACGACCCCGAGACGAAGGATTTCGTGGAGAAGGCCGAGGCGCTGCTGAAGACGTCAGTGCGCGGGTT
>DATLVT010000884.1:0-20846 GCA_035577105.1 Polyangia bacterium | reverse complement strand
TCCAGCGGTAGCAGTTCGGCATAGCGCCACATCGTCTTGGGGCGCGATTCGATGAGGGTCCGTGTTAGTACCTTGCCGATGGCCGCGTAGTCGTACGTCACCTCGAGAGGGCCGAAGCAGAACTCGCAGACGTGAACGGGCGCCTTGGCGATCTGGTTGCCGCACTCGCGGCAGCGCAGCCCCTGGACATAGGACGCCTGCGTGGCGGGGATGGATGCTGTGGCTCCTGTGGACGCTGTGCTCATCGACGACCTCTTTGCTCCTCGTTACCTTGGCCTAGGCCTGACATTGGGCTGCCGCATATTCGGCTGGATCCAGCCGGCGAATCTGGGGATCGGTGCCGCAGACGCGACACAGCGGATTGGGTTTGAAAGCGACGGCCCGGACCATCATGGCGAGCGAATCATACTGGATGAGCCGGCCGATGAAGGCGGGAGTTTCGCCGTGGCAAAGGCGCGCCGCCTCGGCTCCTTGCAGCGCGCCGATGACGCCCGGCACCGGGCCCACGACGCCCGCCTCGGCGCAGGAGGGGCCGACGCCGTCGGGCGGCAACTCTTCGAACAGGCAGCGGTAACAGGGATGGCCGCCGGCGGGGACGGTCAGCAGCTGGCCGCCGGTGCCCACGGCGGCGCCGTGCACCAGGGCCACGCCGGCCAGCACGGCGGCGTCGTTGGCCACGAACTTGGTGGCGAAGTTGTCCGAGCCGTCGACGACCACGTCATAGCCACGCAGCAGCGCGGCGGCGTTGGCGGCGTCGAAACGAACCGGGTAGGGCGTCACCGTCACGTCGGGAAAACGGCGCCGCAGCGCCGCCGCCAGCGAGGCGACCTTGAGTTTTCCCACGTCGTCCACGCCGTGGAGGATCTGACGGTGCAGGTTGCTGGGGTCGACCAGATCGTCATCGACCACGCCGATGCGCCGCACGCCGCCGGCCGCCGCCGCCAGCGCCGCCGGGCAGCCCAGGCCGCCCGCGCCGATGATGAGGACGCCGGCGTCACTCATTCGAAGTACGCATCCGAGCTGAAGTAGCGCTCGCCAGTGTCGCAGAGGATGGTCACCACGGTCTTGCCGGGGCCCAGCTCGCGGGCCACGTCCAGGGCAATCTTGACCGACGCGCCGGCGGAGATCCCGACCAGAAGACCCTCGCGCCGGGCCAGGGCCAGCTTCGTGCGCTGGGCGTCCAGCTCGGAGATGGTGCGCACGTCGGTGATCACCGAGCGATCCAGGATCGCCGGGATGAAACCGGCGCCGATGCCGTCGATGCGGTGCTCGCCGGCGGGGCCGCCCGAAAGGACGGCGCTCTTCTCCGGTTCGACGGCCACCACGCGGACGCCCGGGAAGCGTTCGCGAATGACGTGCCCGACGCCGGTGATGGTGCCGCCGGTGCCGACGCCGTGGACGAAGGCGTGCAGGGGCCGCGTCCCCAGCTGCGCCAGGATCTCCGGCGCGGTGGTGCGGCGGTGCGCTTCAACATTGGCCGGGTTGTTGAACTGCTGGGGCATGAAGGCGCGCGGATTCTGCCGGCAGATCTCGTTGGCTTTTTCCACGGCGCCGCGCATGACCGCCGCGGCCGGCGTCAGGTGGACCTCGGCCCCGTAGGCCTTCAGCAGGGCCCGGCGTTCCAGCGACATGTTGTCGGGCATGGTCAAGATCAGGCGATATCCCTTGGCCGCCGCCACCAGCGCCAGGCCCACGCCGGTGTTGCCGGAGGTCGGCTCGACGATCACCGATTCGCCGGGGCGCAGCCGGCCCTCACGCTCGGCCGCCTCGATCATCGACAGCGCGACGCGATCCTTCAGCGACCCACCGGGGTTGAACTGCTCGCACTTGCAGAACACGTCCGCCATCGACGGGTCGGTCAAATGCCGCAGCCGAACCAGGGGCGTCCCCCCGATCAATTCGAGCATGCTGCTGACTGCAATAGCCGGCATGAAGCGGCGGAGGATAGCACCTCGGGCGGGAAATGCGTCTCGTTTAGTGGACGCTAGTGGACGCTAGTTTCAGCGGCTGGATGGATGGATCGGATTTGGCTTTGTAGCGTCCGCCTCCTCCGCGGTGGGCGGGTCCTGTCGCTGCGTGACCGCTTCCCCAGCGGGCCGGTCCGCCGGGGCCGCGTTCGAGATTCTAGAGATCGCGAGCTGTGTATCAGAAGCGCAGAGGGACAACGGCCCCGACGAAACGGCCCGCTGGGGGCCCCTCACTCCGCGCCACCCCCCCACGCTACGTCGGCTCGTTCGGGGCAAATGCTGCAGACCATCGAAGGCGACTCAGATCGAAGGGCACGAACATTGGCCCCGAGTTAGCCGACGTAGCGTGGGCGGGTGACACGGAAGGGGGGACCACAGAAACTTGGCTTGCTGGGGCCATGTCCCTCTGCGCTTCTGATACACGGGTCGCGATCTCTAGAATCTCGAACGCAGCCCCGGCAAGACAAGTCGATGGGGAGGACCCTGCAGCGACAGGACCCGCCCACGCGGAGGAGGCGGACGCGGCAAAACCCAGCCACCACCCTCCCCACGATATCCGCTACGCTTAACCGGTGACTGCGACGACCGACGCGCGCGGCGGCGATGACGGCGAGACGGAGCTGGGGCGCCAGCTGGCGACGCTGGCGCTGTCGTGCGTGCAGCCTTCGGGATCCATGGAGGCGATCGCGGCAGCTTCCTGGTGGAACATGCTGGCGCGGCTGGGCATCCAGCTGCCGCTGGTGGTGGTGCACGACTTCGGGCTGCTGCTGTCGCGCGGGCGGGAAGGTCGTGGGCGCGAGGTGGTGGCCCCGCCGCGCGCCGCCACCGGGGCCGTTGTCTCGCGGTATCACGCGCTGCTGACCACGGTGGCTGGCTCGGAGATCATCGACGAGCTGGGGTCGTCGCCGCTGCCCGACGACGCGGTGGCGGTGATCCTGGCGCGGATCATGGGCGACGTTTACCTGCGCTGGCCGGGGCGGCCACGGCCGGGGCCCCGCCGTGAGGTCGACGAGCTGCCGGTGACGTCGCCGCTGTTCGAGCGGCCCCGGGCGACGTTCGCGGCGAATCGCGACACCGGGTGGGCCCTGCCGTTCCTGCAGCGCCTGTGCGATCTGGATCGGGCGGTGCTGGCGCGACTCGATCAGATCGACGCCGGCACGCTGCGCCTGCTCGGTCTTTTTTCGCTGGACGCCGGGCTGGCCGACCTGGCGGATCTCTACCGGTTGATCACCACACCCGGCACCGCCGACGTCGTCGATTTCTCGCTGCAGCTCCTGCCGTCGCTGCTGGAGACCAAGCGGCGCCCGGCGGCCCAGCGCTTCTCCATCGACGGTTACGCGTCGGTCGAACGGCGCGGCAGCCTGGACGCGCTGTTGCCGGGCGAGCTGGCCCACGACGACGACGGGTTCGCCCTGAAGGCGCTGTCCGACGATCTTCTGTTCTACGGCCACGAACGGCAACAGGAGAGCGGGCGCAAGCTGCACTATGTCCTCATCGACGCCAGCGCGTCGATGCGCGGCACGCGCCAGGTATTCGCGCGGGGGTTGGCCCTGGCCCTGTGCAAGAAGTTCTCGCTGATGGGCGGCGAGGTCTGGGTACGTTTCTTTGACAGCCGCCTCTATGACCGCCTGGACATCGGCGGGGCGGGGCGGCGCGATCTGCCGCGGCTGCTCTGCTTTCGGTCAGAGCGCGGGCGCAACTACACCCGCGTCTTCTCGGACCTGGCGGTGGAGATCGCCCGCCTGCGCCGCGAGCAGGGGCGGGACATCGCCCTGACGTTCATCACCCACGCCGAATGCCACATCCCGGTGGCCATCGTCGAGGCGCTGGCCCGCGACGCGTACCTGTACGGGATCTTCGTGCAGCCGTCGAAGCCGCTGGACCTGGAATACCTGCCCAGGCTGCACCGCCACCAGGTGGTCACCGCCGATTCGCTGTCGCGCCCGGCGGACAAGCGGCGGCGCGCCCTGGACATCGTCGAGGACGCGGCCAGCGGCTGATGGCCACGCGCGACGAGATAGACACCAAGGATCGGGCCGACCGGGCCCTGCGCGGCGGGCGGGCGCGCGAGGCGCTGGGCCTTTACGGGACGTTGCTGGGGCGGGTGCAGGTCTTCGAAGCGGGGCTTTACGACAGCTGGCTGGAGGGCGCGCTGGCCGCCTACCAGGTGCTGCGGCGACAGCGCGAGGCCGGCTATGTGCTGCTGGCCTTGCGCCGTTTCGCCGAGGCGCAGCGGCATTTTCCGGTGGAGACCTGTCCCCTGGAGTGGGCGCTGTGCGCGGCCAAGCTGGGACACCACGGCGAGGCGGCGCGCGTTCTGAGCGACGCCGGACATCCGGCCCTGGCGGCCGTCGAGCTGGAGTCTTCCGGGGCGCACACGGCGGCGCGCCTGGAATGGGAGCGCGTGGTGCGCGATCCGCGCCTGGCCGGCCTGCCGTACGAGACCGCGCTGGCCCATTTCAATCTGGGCGAGGCGCTGCTGCGTACCTATGAACGGACGGCGGCCGAGCGCGAGCTGACCACCACGCAGCGGCTGCTGGAGTCCCTGGCCGACGACTTCGAGACGCGCGGCGAGCGCGAGCGCGCCTTTGACTGTTACAGCATCCTGCTGCGCCTGGGCCGCGACACTGGGTCGTTCGAGAACGTGGCCGAGGGATACCTGAACGGCATCCGCATCCTGGCCAGCGACGATCAGAAGTTCTACGTCTTGCAGTACTACGAGGACTTTCTGGCTTACGCCATCGAGCAGAAGGAGTGGTACGCGGCCGCCACGCTGGCGCGCGAGGCGGCGGACTTCAGCCTGAAAGCAGGGCTGGTCTATGACCGTCACTATCTCGGGCGGGCGGCCACGCTGTGGGCCGAGACGGCCCGTCACAACGAAGCCAGCGGGGGTCCGCCGGATCTGTCCGAGAACGCCTTGCACGCCGGGATCGACGCGGCCACGTCGGCGGGCGACCTGTCGCTGTGCGGGCGCCTGTACGCGCAGCTGGCGGCGCTGCCGCTGACGCCCAAGAAGCGCGACCGCTATCGGTCGCTGGCCCAGCGCTATGGCGGGGTCGTCGCCGACGGCCCGCCGGCGCCGGTGTTTCCCGATTATCTGCGGCGCTCGGGCGCCTACCAGGACGTCTGGCGGCAGGACCTGGTGGAATGGGAACTGGACGGCGATCCCAAGGCGGTGCTGGCCCGGCTGGTCGTCGACCGCACCGATCACGCCCGGTTCTCGCGCCTGGCGTTGCGCGCCCTGTTGCTGTGCGCCGCCCAGAACGGCGACGGCGACGGCGTCGCCGACGGCGCCGGCGACCGATCGCCCGGCGATCCAGCCACCACCAGCGAGCTGGCCATGGCCCTGGGCCGCATCCAGGTCTACGAGGTGCTGCGCCCGCTGGAGCGGCTGTACCTGAACACCTCGCCGCAGGTGCGGGCATCGGTGATGAACGGCGTGGGGCAGGTGTACTGCAAGCGCAGCTTTGTGCTGGTGCGCAAGGGGCTGGCCGATCCGGCGCCGCTGGTTCAGGACGAGGCGCTGCGCGCGCTGCGCGGCCTGCGGTTTCGCGACGGGTTCGATCCCTTGATGCAGATATTTCGTCAGTCGGCCGATGAACGCGTGCGGGTGGCGGCGCTGGAGACCATCGCCGACATCGGCTCGCTGGAGGCCGGGTTGTTCCTGCTGGATGTCCTGCGCCACGAGACCGGAATCCTGCGCAGCACCGCCGAGGCGCGCCTCACCAGTTTTTCCGGCGACGACATCACCGCCACTGTTCGCCAGTACATGGAACGCGAGACGGCGGAGCGCCGCGAGACCCTGCAGACCATCCTGCGCGCCTTGACCGCCACCGGCCTGTGACGTCGCGGGGGCGCGCTAGCGGTTGCGGCGGTACAGGCTCCAGACGGTCAGGGTGGCGATCATGACGATGGGGACCAGCAGGCGCGGTCCGTGATTGGCGGCGACGTTGCCGGCGATCCACAGGACGCAGAACAGGCCGGCCATGCCCATCACCATCCACCGCATGGTTCGCTCGGTGGACATCAGCTTGTCCTTCTGTTCCTGGCGGACGCGCGCCAGCTCGGCCCGGACCCATTCCACGTCGACCGGTTCGCCACGCTGCTGGCGGGCCACCTGCTCGTTCAGGTAGGCCTCGCGTTCGCGTCGTTCCTGGCAGCTGCTCATGCCGTCATGATAGCGCGTTAAGGCGGCGCGCCGGCCGCGGCGTCCTGGGCCACCACTTCGCTGACCCGTTCTGCGGCCGCCCGATCGTCGGCGATCAGCCCCACCTCGCGGTTGCGATCCATCGACGCCGTGGTCAGGTTGATCGAGCCGATGTACAGGCGGCGCCGGTCGATCACGATGGTCTTGGCGTGGACCACGGGCGCGGCCAGGGCCCGCACGCGCACGCCGCCCGCCACCAGCTGGGCCAGCGCGCCGTCGGTGGCCGACGACCGATCGCTGGCGGGAACCACCGCCGTGACCGCCACGCCGCTCGTCGCGGCGGCGATCAATGCGTCCACCGCGGCCAGGTCCGACAGCTCCTCCATCTCGAGCTCGATCTGCTGTCGCGCCGCCGCGAGCAAGGACAGCAGCGCCGGGCGCGTGGTGTCCGGTGAGGCGATCACCCGTCCGCCCGATATGACTGCCCGCGTGGGCGCGTCGGCGCGGTCGGCGTCGATGATCGCCTGGGCGGCCGCCACGTCCGCCGGACGTTGATCAACGGCCAGGTACTCGCGGTTGCTGTTGAGGCCGGCGTGGGTGAGGTTCGACGTCATGATGGCGGCCTGCCGCCCGTCGACGACCAGCAGCTTGGTGTGGGTCAGGGCGAAGCGGGCGCTGGCCCAGGTCACCTCGGCGCCGGCTGCTCCCAGGCGATCGTACGCGGCGCGGTTGGCGCCGTCGGCGCCGAAGGGGTGGGGCTCCAGAATCACCGAGACCTGGCGTCCCGCTGCCCGCGCGTCGACCAGCGCCGCCAGCACGTCGCCATCGGTCAGCAGGTAGATCTCCAGCGCCACCGAACGCCGGGCGCCGCGAATGAGGTCGATGATCGGCTGCGGTCCGTCGTCGGGTTCGACCCGCACGGTGATGGCATCGGTCGCCGAGGTACCAGGGTCACGCTCGAAGCCAGACGGTGCGCAGGCCGAAAGCAAAAGCGAAAGCGAAAGCGAAAGCGAAGGCGAAAGCGAAGGCGAAGGCGAACGCGAAAGGATGCCCAGCAGCAACAGCGGTGGTGTGGCGCGGGTCGGCGGCATGCCGGTTCATCGGCAGGCGGCGAAAAACGTTGTCAGGTCCAAGGACGATCGACAGTGTCGGCGCCCCGGTGTTGCCGGTTCATTGCTGCTGGTGCTGACACCCGATCCGGACGTAGCCTGCGGCTCCATGAAACACCCAACGTCGATCTCGCCACTGGTTTCGATCCTGGTCCTGATGACCGCCGCAGCCGCCTGCAGCTCGTCACCGGCGACCTCCGACGCCAGGAGCGGTTCAGGTGGAAGCGGCGGCAGCACGCCCGGCAGCGGTGGTGCGGGGACCGGTGGTGGCAGCGGTGGCAGCAGCGGCAGCGGCGGCGCCGGTTCGGGCGGCAGCAGCGCTGGTGGCTCCGGCGGGGCAGCACCCACCGATGGTCCCTCGTCGAAGGATGTGGCCGCCGAGGCGCCGGCCAGCGACGGCGGCGCCGATGCAGCAGGTCCCGCAGCGGCGCTGGATGGATTCCTCTTTGCCATCCCCTGTCCGATGGCGACCACCGCCGGCAGCTGCAACATCCCGGACGCCATGCGCGCCAAGATGACGACCCTGACGTTCGGTGGCGATCCCAGCGTCACCTACAAGGTCACGCTGCACTTTTGCGGGCCGATCGAGGCGCGACCCTACATGGGCTGCTCGTCGACGCAGGCCATGTATATGTGCGTCGATGGAACGGCGCTGACCTCGGGCTTCAACCCCACCTATCCCAAATACGAGATCAGGGTGGCCAGCCCCGCCCATTCGTATTTCCTGAACAACCGCGATCTGAAAGACGACCTGATGAAGATCGACTATTCGGCGACGATCGACGTCAAGGGCGGCAGCAGCATCACGTACGTCAGCGACGGCGGGACCAACCTCGAGGCCTTCACCTCCACGATCATGAACCACAATTACATGTGCCCGGGCGTCCCCGGGATCACCCAGCCGTTCGCCGGTCAGTTCATCTACACCACGGTCGTGTCGGTCACTCCGTCCTGAAGCTTCAGCTCCGCGAGCAGCGCCTGGGCCAGGCGGCGGTATTGTGATTCGTCGTTGTAGATCTGCGCGCTGATCCGGATGTATGGGTTTCCGGGCGCCGGCCAGTCGTACACGGGCGCCTCGATCTGGTGCCGGCGCCACAGCGTCTCGTACAGGTTCGCCGCCGAGATCGTCGTCGGCAAGGGCAGCGCGGCCATGGAGCCAAGCAATTCGTCGGGGCAGGGCAGGGGCACGCCCAGCGCGGCGGCCAGCCGGCGGCGGGCCAGCACCGCCAGGTCGTGGTTGCGCGCGCGCAGCGCCGGCAGACCGCCGGGCAGCAACCCCGCCAGGTAATCCAGCGCCGCCGGCAGGGACATGGCCGGGCTGGGATCGTGCGTCCCGGTCCAGTCGAACTCGACCAGGAACCGGGAGCGATCGGCGCGCGGCGAATTCGCCCCATGGCTGATCACCAGCGGACGAAGGTGCGGCTGGCGATCGCGCTGGACGTACAGCACCGCCGCCGTCTTGGGCACGCAGCACCATTTGTGCAAGTTGGCGGCGTAGTACGTCGGTCGCATCGCGCGAAGATCAACGGGCACCATGCCCGGGGCGTGCGCGCCGTCGATCAGCGTGTCGACGCCACGCGCGGCCAGGGCCGGCACCAGTTCCTCGACGGGAAAAACCAGGGCCGTCGGGCTGCTGACGTGATCCAGCATGGCCAGGCGTGTTCGCGGCGTCACCGCGCCCATCACCGCGGCGATGATCTCCTCGACGCCGGCCAGTGGAAAGGGAACCTTGGCCACCACCACGCGCGCGCCGGTGCGCTGGGCATGAAAGGCCAGCGCGTTGCGACAGGCGTTGTAGGCGTGGTCGGTGACCAGCAGCTCGTCGCCCGGCGCGAATGACAGCGAGGCCAGCACCGTGTTGACCGCGGTGGTGGCATTGGTGACGAACACCAGATCACCGGCCTCCGCGCCCAGCAGCGTGCCGGCCGCAGCCCGGGCCTGATCCAGCAGGCCTTCGGCCTCGCGCAGAACGAACTGCATGGGGGCCCGTTCAAAGCGCGCGCGAAAAGTTCGGGCCGCTTCCTGGATAGGGTGCGGGCAAGAGCCGTAAGCGCCGTGATTCAGATAGGTCACCGCCGGATCCAGCGGCCAGTCGGCCGGTGACGACGCCTTGGGTTTCATGGTCACTATCATTGCACTCAGAACCCTAAAAGGGTTCCGAACCTCCCGCGAGGAGCTCGGGCCGGCAAAGCCGTCCCTCCCTCATGCGGAGGTTTGTCGATTAACCGGGAAGGTTTTTTGAGGAGGCGGTCTCAAAGGCTTCGTTGGTCTTACGGAACGTCCACTGAAAGGATTTCCCCATGCGTCCAGGTCGCGCCATTTCTCATCGTTCGTTCTTGTATGTGGCCAGCCTCGGGCTGGTTGCGGTTGCGTTTGGTTGCATGCACACCGAGCCGGTCCCCGCGAATAACGACGGTGGCAGCGGCAGCGGTGGCAGCAACGCTTCGGGCGGCAGCACCGGGTCCGGCAGCGGCGGCAGCATCACCACTGGCTCGGGCGGCAGCACGGGCAGCGGCGGCTCCAACGTCACCGGCAGCGGCGGCACCATCGCCGGCAGCGGTGGAACCGTGGGAGGCACCGGCGGCGCGCCCGTCGGTCCGGCCCTGCCGTTGCCGCTCATCGTCACCACCATCTTCGACAACCAGGGTTGGTTCGGCGACGCGGCCGTGATGACCGACTTCAAGCCCGGCTCGACGGTGATCAGCCAGACCGAATCCACGGACGGTCCCTGCGCCACGCGGCAGGCTGGCGCCAAAGGAAAATGTCTGAAGGTCGTTTACACGCCGCCCACGGACGTCACGCTGATGGCGACCGACGGTTACGTCGGCGTCTTCTTCCTGACCACCATCAAGGCCAACCATCCGGAGGCCATGCCGGCGGTGAACATTGGCCAGGCCAACTGGGGCACCGAGCCGGGCGTGAACATCGCGCCGGGCGCCACCAAGATCTCTTTCTGGGCGGCTGCCCCGACGGCCGGATTGATGGTGTCCTTCAAGGCTGGCGCCGGGGATAACTTCCAGGTGCCCGCGACGCCCGAGGCCTTGACCACCTCCTGGGCCAGCTACTCGCTGCCCCTCACCGGGCAAGATTACGGGACCAGCGTCCTGGGCGGGTTCGCCTGGGTCATCACCGACACCATGAAACCGGCGACGTTCTATCTGGACGGCATCATCTGGGAGTAGGCGGCTGGCGACGTGTGGCCGGCGCCGGGGCTCGCCCGCGCCGGCCACGCTTTTTGCGCCGGGGCGCAGGCATAATGGGCGCTTGTCGCCCGCGCCAGCGCTGACGGTTGTCACGGTCTTGATCGGGCTTTTGCGCGCCGCCGCGGCGGCGCCGAGTTCCCTGTCGGCCTCGACGGTGGCCGATCCGATCGTCGTCGAGGCAGACACGGGCGGCTGTCCTGGCCGCGCCGAGGTGATCGCGGCGCTGGACGTTCGCCTGCCCGGCGCGGCTGTTCGCCTGCCCGGCGCCGGCCTGGCCCGGCGGTTGTTGCTGCTCGATCGCCTGGCCGACGGCGCAGCGTTGCGCCTGCGCCTCTTCGACGCGGGTGGCACGCTGGCCCTCGAGCGGCGCTTGCACCTGGGAGGCGCCGACGGGCGTGCGCGGCGCGCGGGCGGGAATTGCGCGGCGCTGGCCGAAGCGGCGGCGCAGGTGGTGGATCGCTATCTGAGAGAGATCGGCTACCGTCCGCCGGTCGCGCTGGCTGACAGCGCCGATAAGCCAGCGGCAGGGGAAGAAGCGGCGGTACCGTCCCCCGCCGCGCCCGCACCGCCGACCGCCGCCCCGCCGGCGCCGGCCCCGGCGCAAGCGCCGCCGGCGAAACCCGCAGCCCCAGCCGCGGAAGCGCCCATCGTCGTTCCGCTGCGCCCGGCAACAGCGCGACGTCCAGGGGCTGGTTATCTGGTGATGACCAGCCTGGCGACGGGCGGGCGGCTGGGCGTCGGCACCGGTGATCGCTGGTCGCGCGCCGAGTTGTTGCTGGCGCTGCAGCTTCGCTGGCGCCGGGCCGCGCTGTCCGTCGCCGCCGGCGCGTCGGACGAGACCAACGTGCCGATCGTGGGGACCGAGCCGGGCGCCCAGCTGTCGCTGCGGGCCTTCCCGGTGCGTGTCCACGTCGGCCCGGCGCTGGTGATGCCCGTCGGGGGATGGTTGCTGCCGGTCGTCGGCGCCAGCCTGGACTGGGTCACCTTTGTCTCCCGTGGCGTCCAGCCGGCATCCGACGGCAGCGGCAGCGGCCGGCGCCTCGACGCCGCGCTGGAAGGGGGCGTGGGCTATCTCCGGCTGTTCGGGCACCTCGGCGTGGGGTTGCGGCTGGCGGCGGGGTGGGCGTTGCATCCGCGGGACTTCGACGCGGGTCGCCCAGAACCGGTATTCCGCACGCCCGGCGCCTACTTGCGGGCTGACCTGCAGGTGGGATTTGCCGTCGGGAAGGATTCCTCGTCGCTGGTGCTCTAAACTGACCGGAACCCTCGAAGGGTTCCAGACCTCCCGCCCGGTAAGCAAACGTGCTGTCGCCCATGAGAATGATTCCCTGGAAAGGACCAGCCCCCGTCGACGCCGTCGAGGCGGCGGCCGCCGTGGCCGCGGCGATCGCCGCGGACAGCCAGCTGGTGGCGCGCTGTCTGGCGCGCGACCCCGTGGCGTGGCGGATGCTGTACGACGCGCACCACGCCCGGGTGGCGCGTCTCATCGCCGCGCTGGGCATCGTCGATGGAGAGGCAGACGATGTCTGTCAGGAGGTCTTCATCATCATCTACCGCCACCTGCGGACCTTTCGCGGCGAGTCCCGGCTGGGCACCTGGATTCACCGGCTGGCCACCCGGCACACCCTGCGCTATGCGAAGCGGCGCCGCCTGCGCCGCGCGGTGCTGGATCTGCTGGCGCGCGCCGCCCCGCCCCGCCTGCCGCACGACTGGGGCGAGAACGCCGCCGCGCGCCGCCAGTACCTGACGCAGCTGCTGGAACGATTGCCGCCCGAGCGCCGGTTGGCGCTGGTGCTGGTGGAGATCGAGGGGCGTTCGGCCGAGGAGATCGCCGCCCAGTGTGGCTGCTCCGTCAACACGGTCTGGACCCGCGTGCACCGTGCCCGGACCCAGCTGGAAGCGCTGGCGCGCGAGGCGGAGCGCGGCGTGGCGGTGACGCCGCCGCGGTCGCCGTCGGGAAAGGCGCGCCCGTGACTCGCCTGACGCCTCCCGAGCCGCGCTGGCTGGAAAGGTCGTCGTCGGACGGCGAGCAGGCGTTGCGACGCGCGCTGGACGACGTCGCCCAGGTGCAAGAGGTGCAGCCCAACAAGCAGCGGGTCTGGGCTCGGGTGCAGACGCCCTGGGCGCCGTCGCGCGCCCGGCTGATGCTGGGCCTTGGCTTGAGCGCGGCGGCGCTCGTCGGCGTGGTGGTCTTGCTGGTGACGGGTCACCGCCGATCGAACGGCGGCGCCGCGGTCGGAACTCAAACAGCAACAGCAACAGCAACGGCGCCGACGCCAGCGACGAATCCAGCGCCGCCCGCGCCACCGGCGTTTGCCACCGGCACGTTGATCACTGGCCCCGGCGAGCAGCTGCAGCGCCGGCTGGCGCGCGGGGTCGACGTCGTGCTGGCGCCGCTGGGCGCGTTGATCGCCGGAGACGGCGAGACCGCGCCCGAGGTGAAGAGCGGGCGGGCCCGTTTCTCTGTGCCCCATCAGGCGCCCGGACAGACCTACGTCGTGCGCGCCGCCGGCTATCGGGTGCTGGTGCTGGGGACCGTGTTCGACGTGGCGGTCGATGCCGGTGGCGTCAGCGTGGCCCTGGACAGCGGCGTGGTCGAGATCGAATCGGCCGACGGTGGCCGGCGCGTGGCCCACCTGCTGCCCGGCCAGCGCTGGTCCAGCACCACCACGAACACCACCTCTGCCGCCAGCGGCGGCGCCCGCGCGGCGACCAGCAGCAGCGCCCCGCCCGACGCGGCGGCCATCCTGGCGGCGGCCCGTCGGGCTCGCGGCAGCGGCGATGCGCGCGGCGCGCTGGCTCTGTACGGGCGGCTGGCCTCCAGCCGTGGCCAGCTGGCGGAGAGCGCGCTGTACGAGATGGCCTCGATCGAGGACCAGGACCTGCACGACGCCGCCCGCGCCCTGCACCTGTGGGAGCGCTATCGCGAGCAGCATCCGCGCGGCGTCCTGCGTGCCGAAGCGGATCTTTCCATCATAGAGATGCTGACCCAGCTGGGGCAGAACGGGCGCGCCGTCGACGAGGCGCGCGGGTTCCTGCGCCGCAACCCGGGCAGCGAGCGCCGCGGCGAGGTGGCGCGGGTGGCCGGCGATCTGTCGCGCACGCGCGGCGATTGCGCGGCGGCGGTGGCCTTCTATGACCAGGCTGCCGCCAGTCGTCTGTCCTCCGCCGACGCCGACGACGCTGGGTTTTACCGGGCCGCTTGCCTGGCCACGCTGGGGGACGGACGCGCCGCCGACGCCGTGCGCGCCTATCTCGGTCGCTACCCGCGCGGCCGCCACGTCGCTGACGCTGAACGCCTCCGGGGCGGCGCCGCCGCCGGCGCTGACGGGGTGTCGCCGCGCCGCTGATCACCGCCGGCGCCGTGGCCGTCGCCCGGCGCGCGTCTGGCCGGCTGCCCGCCCGGGTTGTCGCCCGCGCTGTCGTCGGGATTGGCGTGGCGGTGATCTGTTCCGCCGCCGCCTGCAGTCGTGGCTCTGATTTCATCGGTTACGCCTGCGGCCTGCCCCCGCCGCTGCCGGCGGTGACCACCAACCCGTGGAACTGCGGTTTTCGCTGCTTCGTCGACGAGAACCTGGCCGGCCTGCCTGGTGGGCCCATGCCGCTGTTCGCCCGGCCCACGGATTCCTCACCAGGGGCGCAACCGAAGATCGTGTACCCGCTGCCGGGATCCATGCACCCGCTGAACCTGGGCGGGATCGATCTGCAGTGGAAGCGCGGCGGCGGCGGATCGCAGGCCTACTTCCGTTTGCGCGTGGTCGCCGCCACCGATCCGGCGCTCGCTTACACGTTGTATCTGCCCTGTCGGGCGCCGCCGCCCATTCCCAGCCCGCCCGCCGTCGAGGAGTGCACCTATCCGATCAACCGGGCCCTGTGGACCACGATCGCCGCTGACAACCCCGACGGCGAGATCGATCTGGTCGTCGCCGGCACCGATCCCGCCGGCACCACCATCGCCGAATCGCCGGCGGTGCGCATCGCCTTTGGTCCCTCGTCGGTCAAGGGCGGCATCTATTATTGGTCCAGCGACGGGCAGGGGATCTTTCGCGCCCTGCTGGGCGGTGGCGCCGGACAGTCGTTCATCGCGCCGCCGGTGGCCGGGGTCTTCCCCTGCGGCGGTTGCCACAGCGTCAGCCACGACGGGCGCGTGCTGGCCTTCAGCGGCGAGCGCAACGCCTACTCCCAGGACGGGACCCTGGCGGTGGTGGCGGTGGCCACGCCCAGCCCAACGCTGGTCGGGCCCGCGCGCGGCACCGGCGGCGACGGCGCTACCATGACCCTGAACCGCGACGGCAGCCTGGTGCTGGTCAGCTATGGTTCCACCAGCGACCCTGGCCACGTCGTCGTGCGCGAAACCGCCACCGGGCGCCAGCTTGCCCGCCGCGATCCCGACCCCGGCGCGCCCGGCGCCGGCCGCATCTTCTTTCCCGAATGGTCGCCCGACGGTCACGAGATCGCCGCCACCGTCAGCAGCGGCAGCATGCGACCGTGGATCGTCACCGGCGGTTCGATCGCTGTTCTGTCGTATGGCGCCGGCGCGCTGGGAGCCCCGCGCGTCGTGGTGCCGCAGGACGACGCGGCCGGACTGTTTCATTTCTACCCGACCTGGTCGCCCGACGGCGTCTGGATTGCGTTCGTCTCGGCGCCGCTGCCCGGACCCAGCTACGGAAATCCGCAAAGCCGCCTCCGGCTGGTCAGGCGCGCGGGGGGACGGGTGTACGAGCTGGCGCAGGCGACCCAGGGCGTGGGCAAGACGTCGACCTATCCCAAGTTCGCGCCGGTGATGCAGGACCAGTGCAGCGTCCTCTACCTGACCTTCAACTCGAAGATGGACTATGGCTTGCTGCTGAAGAACAGCCTGGCGGGCGCGGCGCCGCAACCGCAGCTGTGGATGACCGCCATCGACCTGCGGGCGCTGGCCAGCGGCGATCCGTCGCGCCCGCCGGTGTGGCTGCCGTTTCAACAGACGCAGCAGAGCAACCTCCTGGGCGCCTGGACGGCACGCATCGTGTGCAGCGCGCAGTCCGACTGCGGCCCCGCCACCACCGCCACCTGCGACAGCGCGCTGGGCGAGTGCGTCCCCACGCTGCCCTGAGATCTTTCGTCGCCTCCGGGAAAAGCCCGGGAAGGATCGGCGGCCGGCATGGCTCAGACCTGACGCATGATCAGCTGGCTGCGGGTTTCGGTTTCGGTTCTTTGCCTGCCTTTGGTGATGGGCGCGATCGGTTGTGTGCCCATCGTCGCCGGCAGCGGCGCGCCGGGCAGCGGCGGCGGGCGCGGCGACGGTGACGCCGCCACCGACATGGCCGCTGGCGGCAGCGGTGGACAGGTCGGCGCCGGCAGCGGCGGCACCGCGGCGACGACGGACGCGGGCCCGGGCGGGCAGGGGGGCGGGCCGCGTGACGGAGGGCCGGCCACCGGGACGGGGGGCGCGGCGGCCGTGGCCTTGCCGCTGGTTGTGACTGACTATTTCAACAACCAGGGTTGGTTCGGCGACGCCGGCATCCTGAGCGTGGTCCATCCCGGCTCGACGGTGATTCGTCAGTTCTCCGCCAACGAAGGCAACTGCGCCACGCGCATGCCCGGCGCGCGCGGCCACTGCCTGGAGATCATCTACACGCCACCAGCGACGGTGCCGGCGCCACCCAGCGGCGGGCCCTTCATGGGCGTCTATCTCCTGCGCTCGCTGCGCGCCACGCACACCGAAGTGACACCGGCGGGCCGGCCCGGCGATCCCAACTGGGGGCTGGAACCGGGCCTGGCCGTGGCCCCGGGCGCCACGCAGATCTCCTTTTACGCTGCCAGCGCCACCGCCGATCAGTCGGTCACCTTCCGCGCCGGCACCGACAAGGACAGCTTTGTCCTGCCCGAGACGACGGAGACCCTGAAGACCACCTGGACCAGGTACACGCTGCCGCTGTCAGGCGGGACCTACCCGGCCGGCATCCTGGGCGCGTTCGCCTGGGTCATCAAGGACACGCATGCGCCGGCGCGTTTTTACGTCGACGACATCGTCTGGGAGAACGGCGGCCCCAGCACCATGCCGCCGCCCGCGCCCACCGGCACGCGCAACGGCGTTCGCGAGTTCGTGATCATGAATCACTGCCCGCAGACGATCTGGGTCGGCATCACCGGCGCGCCGGTCCCCGAAGGGGGTGGCTTTGCCCTGGCGCCGGGCGCCACGCACACGGTGGCTGCGCCGGCCGCTCCCTGGAGCGGCCGCTTCTGGGGCCGCACCGGCTGTCCCTTCGCCGGCGCCGGAACCGGGGCCTGCCAGACGGGCGACTGCGGCGGCAAGCTGGCGTGTGGTGGCAGCACCGGCGCCACGCCGGCCACTCTGGCGGAGTTCACACTGTCCGCCAACGTCGCCACCGCGCCCGATTTTTATGACCTGAGCCTGGTCGATGGGTACAACCTGCCCATGGCCATCGCCCCCGTTGAAGGGACGTACAGCAAACGGCCCGGCGTCGCCAACGATTGCCTGCGTCCCAGCTGCGTCAGCGATCTGAACGCGACCTGCCCGCCGGAGCTGCGATTGTCGGACAGCGCCGGCAAGGTGATCGGGTGCGACAGCGCCTGCGATCGCCTGAAGACCGACGAATACTGCTGCGCCGGCGCCCACGACCAGCCCCAGACCTGCCCGCCGTTCAGCTACTCGCAAACGTTCAAGGCCGCCTGTCCCACCGCCTACTCGTACGCCTATGACGACGCCACCAGCACGTTCACCTGCGCCGGCGAGGATTACGCCATCTGGTTCTGTCCGCCCTAAAAGTCGTCTGCAAAACCGGAAAGTCAGTGTCGGATCGGCGCCCGGTCAGGGCGCAACCCGCTTAAGCCGCTGGCGATTGCTGTCGAGTTGATGGCGCTGATGCAGAACGACGTGGCGCCGGTCCAGAAACAAATGTGGCCGTCGCGCGTAGAGGGTATTAGTGCGTTGTCGTTTCTCGAGGGTGCCGCCATAGTTGTCGGCGGTTCGGTGCAGCTTGCCTACATTCTTGCCCACACTGATTTGACCGGCGGTCGTCTTTGGACGACCAATGGACGTCCGCCAACGTTTTCTGACAAGGGGTCGAACACGTGAAATTTATCGATAGCCTGAACATTCGCGGCAAGATCCTGGTGCCGACGATCTCGCTGATTGTCATTGCGCTCGTCATCATGGGTCTGCTCAGCCGGGTGTTGCACGAGACGTCGGCCAGGTACCAGGAGCTGATCTACGGGCCCCGGCTGGCGGCCAAGGTCAGCCTGGGTTACGCCGGCCAGCTTTCCGAGCTGGGCCGGGTCATCAACCTGGTGCTCCTGCAAGGCGACCGCGCCGATCTGACCAAGTTCGCCGCCGAGATCGACGAGCTGAAGGCGAAACGAAAGCAGAGTCGCGAAGAGCTGGAGCGCCTGCTGCCCAGCAACGCCGAGGTGCGCGGGCTGAAAGACGTGGGGGCGAAGATCAACGAGGCCACCGATAACCTGCTCGCCAAGCTGAAGGCGGCCGGTCCCGGCAAAGGCGGCGGCGACGCCGGGCACTACTGGTCCGAGGTGGGGCGTCCGGTGCTGGCCAAGCAGCGGGCGGCGCTGAATGACCTCTCGGATGATCTGGGAGAGTCGTCCAACAAGGCGACCACGGAGCTGAACGAGCACACGAAGACGACGACGTACGAGGTCATCGGAATCAGCCTGGGCCTGATCGTCGTCGTGCTGATCTTCGCGCTGCGGACCATCAACAGCGGCATCGTCGCGCCCATGACGGTCCTCACCGAGAAGACGGTTCGTCTGTCCAAGGGCGATGACAAGTTCGAGCTGCGCGAGGTCGATCGCACCGACGAGTATGGCGCGCTGGCCCGGGCCCTGGCCATCTTCAAGGCCAACGCCGACAAGATCCGCGCCATGTCCGTGGCCGAGGCGGTGACCAAGGAGATCGGCGACGTGATCAAGAAGGCGGCCGACAAGGACTTCAGCGCCGAGGTGGATCTCACCGGCAAGGAAGGCTTCCTCAAGGACATCGGGTCGGCGGTGAACAACCTGCTGCGAATCTGCAAGGGGTCGTTCAAGGACTTCAGCCAGAAGGCGACCCAGACGGCGATCTCCGTCGACGAGGCCAGCACCGCCGTGGGACAGATCTCCGACGGCGCCCGCCTGCAGACCACGCAGCTTGGTCAGGTCTCGACCGCGCTCAGCGAATCGTCCAAGGCCATCAAGCTGGTCACCAGCAACGCCAGCAGCGCCCGTGAAAAAGCCGAGGCCGCGGCGCGCGCCGTCGAGCAGGGGCAGCTGGCCGTCAGCAAGCTGGAGCCCATCGTCGAGGCCATCTCGCAGAACAGCCGCAAGATCAACCAGATCACCCAGGTCATCGCCCAGATCGCCAACCGCACGCACATCCTGTCGCTGAACGCGGCCATCGAGGCGGCGCGCGCCGGCGAGCACGGCAAGGGGTTCGTGGTGGTGGCGCAGGAGGTCGGCAAGCTGGCGGAGAGCTCGGCTCAGAACGCCAAGCAGATCACCGACATCGTCGAGCAGGCGTCGGCCGACGCCCAGCAAGGCAAGATCGCCACCAGCACGGTCAGCACGTCGATGAAGTCGATCGCCCAGGGGACCCAGGACACCACGGAACGGGTGCGCACCATCGCCGTGGCCATGGATCAGCAGCAGGCGACCATCACCCAGATCGAGGGGAGCGTCGGCCACCTCAAGACCATCGCGCTCAGCAACTCGACCGCCGCCGAGGAGATCACCACCACGATGGTGCAGCTGTCGAAGCTCTCGAACGAGACGCGGCAGCGCCTGTCGGCGTTCAAGACGGAATAGATCCCGGATGGTGGCCGACGACGCAGCCCCATTGGCCGACGCCGACGCCGAGGCGCGCCAGCTGGCCAGCGTCACGCGCGACCGCATCGGGCTGAAGACGGCGCTGTCGGCACCCAAGATCGAGGCGCTGCTGCGCGGGCTGCCCGCCGAGCGCCGCCGTGGCTTTTGCAGGGGGCTCATCGCCGCGGCGCCCGACGGCGCCGACTGGCAGACCTTCACCGAATCGCTGCTGGTGCACGAGACCTATTTCTTTCGCCATCCCGATCAGCTGCGTCTGCTGGCCGAGGTGCTGCTGCCGCGCCTGCTGCAGCAGCGGCTGCAGAGCGGCAGTCAGGCGGTGCGCATCTGGTGCGCGGGATGCTCGTCGGGCGAGGAGGTCTACACCATCGCGCTCTTGCTTCAGGCCGCCATCGCCACCAGCGCGCTGCCCAGCCTGGCGGCCTGGAACGCCACGGTCCTGGGTACGGATCTCAGCGCGCAGACGCTGCAGCTGGCCCGCGCGGGCACGTACGCGCTGGCGGCCGGCCTGAACAGTTTTCGCGACGTCCCCGATTTCGCGCGCCACCACTTTGCCGCCATCCTCAGCACTGCCGAGACCAAGTGGTCGGCGAACGCCGAGCTGCGGCGCCTGACGCGCTTCGCGCAGCACAACCTGGTGACCGATCCGCCGGCGTTGCGTGACGTCGACCTGGTGCTGTGCCGCAACACCTTCATCTACTTCGACGAGGCGCAGTCGCGCGCGGCCCTGGCCTCGCTGGAGGCGGCGCTGCGGCCGGGCGGGGCGCTGTTGATGGGGCCGGCCGAGACCGCGTCCGAGGCGTCGGGCCTGCGCATGGTTTGCGCCGAGCAGGCGGTGTTCTGGGTCAAGGAGGCCGCGCGATGAAACAGCGGGTCTCCGTCTGCACCGCCTCGGCCTTCCTGGCGCTGGTCATCCGCAAGACGCTGGCGCGCTCGTCCCACTTTGAGCCGTCCAGCGATCACCGCAGCGCCGGCGACGCCCTGGCGGTGGTGCGCGAATCGCCCAGCCTGGCCATCGTCGACGCCGAGCTGTTGCGCGAGGGGACGGCCGGCGGGGCACTGCACAAGGCGCTGGTGGCGCGGCGGGCGCCGACGATCGTCGTCGATGCCCGCGGGCAGGGCGTCCCCGACGACGTCAGCGCGGCGCCGTCGGTGGTGGTGGTGCGCGGGCAGGTCACCGGCGAGCTGGACCTGGGGATGATCGAGGGCGAGTTGCTGGCCGCGGTGGGCAGCGCGGTCCGCCTGCGCGGCAACCGCCTGAGCGAGCCTCTGCTGCCGCTGGAGCTGTCGATCCCCGAGCGCCCGGAGGTCAGCGACGCCGCCCTGGAGCTGATCGTGATCGGCGTGTCGACGGGGGGGCCGTCGCTGCTGCTGAAGCTGTTCGAGGAGGTGACCGCGCCGGCCATCCCCATGCTGATCGTGCAGCACATGCCGGAGAGCGAGACAGCGGGATTCGCCGCGCGGCTCGGCGAACACACCGGCCTGACCGTGCGCGAGGTGGCGGTCGGCCCGCTGCCGCCCGCCGGCGTGATCGGCGTGCTGCGCGGGGGCAGCGATTTTCGCGTGCTGCGGCGGGGCGGGGCGCTGCACCTGCGCGGCGCCG
>DATLVT010000883.1:0-4123 GCA_035577105.1 Polyangia bacterium | reverse complement strand
CTACGCCACGTACCTCGATCGCAAGGCGGAAGCCATGCACGCCCAGGAGCGCCGCGAGGACGTCCTGCGCAACACCCGGCGCCGCGAGACCGAGTGGCTGCGGCGCGGACCGGCCGCGCGCACCACCAAGCAGGAGGCCCGCATCCAGCGCGCCGGCGCCCTGGCCGAGGAAGTGGCGACCCTGTCGGCGCGCAACCAGGTGCGGGGCGTCGATCTGGAGTTCCAGGCGCGCGGCAAGGGGCCGCGCCGGCTGATCGAAGCGCGCGCCGTGACCAAGACCATCGGCGAGCGAACCCTGTTCCAGGCCGTTGACCTGTTCGTCGGCCCGGGCGCGCGGGTCGGTCTGCTGGGCCCCAACGGTTGCGGCAAATCGACGCTGCTGCGCGTGCTGGTCGGCGACGAAGCGCCGTCGGGAGGCACGGTCCTCCGCGCCGACGGTCTGCGGGTGGCCTTCTTTGAACAGAACCGCGAGTCGCTGGATCCGGCGCGGTCACTGGCCGACACCGTCTGCCCCGACGGCGATTTCGTTTCCTTCCGGGGCGTGCGCCAGCATCGCATCGGCTATCTGGAGCGGTTCCTGTTCCGGTCAGAGCAGATGACGCTGCCCGTGGGGCGGCTGTCCGGCGGTGAGCAGAGCCGCCTGCTGATCGCCCGCCTGATGCTGCTGCCCGCCGACGTGCTGGTGCTGGACGAGCCGACCAATGACCTGGATCTGTCGACGCTGCAGGTGCTGGAGGACGCCCTGACCACGTTCGATGGCGCCGTCTTGCTGGTGACGCACGATCGCTATTTTCTGGATCAGGTGGCCACGCAGATCCTGGCCTTTCACATCAAGCCCGGTGAAGAAGGGCAGGTCACCCCCTTCGTGGGGCTTGGCCAGTGGGACGCCTGGCACGCCACGCAGGTGGTGCCGCGCGGGAGCAAGCGCGCCCGCGACGCTGCCGGCAACAGCGGCGAAGGCCCGGCCAGGAAGACCAAGGTCAAGCTCAGCTTCAAGGACCAGCGTGACTGGGAGACCATGGAGGCGCGCATTGGCGCCGCGGAAACAAAGCTGGCCGCCTTGCAGGCAGAGAGCGAGGATCCCGCCGTGGTCAGCGATGGCCCGCGTCTGATCGCGCTGGCCGATGAGATGGAGAAGGCCCGCGCCGAGATCGATGCCCTGTACGCGCGCTGGGCGCAGCTGGAGGCCATGGTGCAGCCGAAATCAGAGACAAAGCCGGAGACAAAGTCGTCGTGATTCGTCTGGAGAAGATCAGCAAGCAGCACGGACCGCAGATCCTGTTCGTCGAGGCGTCGGCGGCCATTCATCGCGGCGAGAAGGTCGGCCTGGTGGGCCCCAACGGCGCCGGCAAGTCGACGGTGTTCCGCCTCATCATGAAGGAGGAGTCGCCCGACGACGGACAGGTCTCGATCGATCGCGGCGTCACCATCGGCTATTTCAGCCAGGACGTGGGCGAGATGTCCGGACGACCGGCGGTGGCCGAGGTGATGGACGGCGCGGGCGCCGTGTCGACGGTGGCCACCGAGCTCAAGCAGCTGGAGGCCGCGCTGGGCGATCCGGCGCGCGCCGACGAGATGGACAAGCTGCTGGATCGCTTCGGCGAGGTGCAGGCGCGTTTTGACGAGCTGGGCGGTTACGCCCTGGAGGCGCGGGCGCGCGAGATCCTGGCCGGCCTGGGTTTCTCGCAGTCAATGATGGACGGCGACGTCGGACAGCTGTCCGGCGGCTGGAAGATGCGGGTGGCCCTGGCCCGCATTCTGCTGATGCGCCCCGACGCCATGCTGCTGGACGAACCGTCGAACCACCTGGACATCGAATCGCTGATCTGGCTGGAGAACTTTCTCAAGGGGTACGAAGGCGCGTTGCTGATGACGTCGCACGACCGCGAGTTCATGAACCGCATCGTCGGTCGCATCATCGAGATCGACGGCGGCGTGCTGACCAGCTATTCGGGCAACCACGACTTTTACGAACGCCAGCGCGCCCAGAACGAAGTGCAGGCCGAGGCCGCCTACCAGCGCCAGCAGGCCATGCTGGCCAAGGAGATGCGCTTCATCGAGCGGTTCAAGGCCCAGGCCGCCAAGGCCGCCCAGGTACAGTCCCGGGTGAAGAAGCTCGACAAGATCGAGAAGGTCGAGCCGCCCAAGCGGCGCCGGGCCCTGGAGTTCGAGTTCCCCGGCTGCCAGCGCTCGGGTGAGGACGTGGTCAAGATCGAGCGCGTCGACAAGCAGTACGGCGACCGGGTGATCTACGAGGCCCTGGATCTGAACATCCGCCGCCGCGAGCGCTGGGCCATCATGGGGGTCAACGGCGCTGGCAAGTCGACGCTGCTGAAGCTGGTGGCGGGCGAGACCACGCCCGACGGCGGCTCGGTGTCGGTGGGTCCCAGCGTCAAGCTCGGCTACTTCGCCCAGCACGCCATGGAGGTGCTGGACGCCGACAAGACCGTCTACGAGGTGCTGGAAGAAGCCTTTCCGCTGGCCAGCGTGGGGGCCCTGCGCGGACTGGCGGGCGGGTTCGGTTTCTCCGGCGACGACATCGACAAGACCTGTCGCATCCTGTCGGGCGGTGAGAAGGCGCGCCTGGTGCTGGCGCGCATCCTCTATGAACGCCCGAATTTTCTGGTGCTGGACGAGCCGACCAACCACCTGGACATCGCCACCAAGGACATGATCGTGCGGGCGCTGGCCGACTATGAAGGGACGATGCTGTTCGTGTCGCACGATCGGCAGTTCCTGGCCAAGCTGTCCAATCGTGTGCTGGAGCTGACGCCGGACGGGCCCGTTCCTTACGGCGGCGGCTACGTCGAATACGTGGCCCGCAGCGGCCACGAGGCGCCCGGGCTGCGTTAGACTCGGAACCCTCGGACGGGTTCCGAACCTCCCGCGGTGAGCTCCGGCCGACAAAGCCGGCCTACTCTCTGCGCGCCACCGCCGTCGAAGTTACCGAGGACACGCCCAACAGAAACACGACCGTTACATCCACCGGCGCACACTGCCGGTGATGAGCGTCAACAGCTGGTCCGCCGACCCGCCGGCGCCCAAAAACGAGACGAAGTCCGAAGCGCCGGCGCAGACCGCGGGAAAACGCTCGACCGTCGACGCCATCGCCTTCGGGCGCGCCGTCCTGGAGCACCTGACGCACACCTGCGCCAAGGAGCTGCGCGACGCCTCGGCGCTGGACCTTTACCAGGCGCTGGCCCACTCCGTGCGCGATCGCCTGGTGCATCGCTGGCTGGCCACGCAGCGGACGTACTTCGAGCACGACGTCAAACGCGCCTACTATCTGTCGTCGGAGTTCCTCACCGGCCGCAGCCTGGGCCTGTGTCTTCTGAACCTGGACCTTTACGGCGCCGCCGAGACGCTGGCCGCCCAGCACGGGTTCGACCTGGGCGACGTGCTGGAGCGCGAGGGCGACCCGGGCCTGGGCAACGGGGGGCTCGGCCGCCTGGCCGCCTGCTTCATGGACTCGCTGGCCACGCTGGAGCTGCCCGCCGTCGGGTACGGTATCCGTTACGACTTTGGCATGTTCGAACAGTCGATCGAGGACGGCCGTCAGGTGGAACGCCACGACAACTGGTTGCACCTGGGCAACCCGTGGGAGCTGCCCCGCCACGAAGACGCCCAGACGGTGAAGTTTTACGGGCGCGTGGAGATGCGCCACGACAGCGCCACCGGCCGCCTGTACGCCGACTGGGTCGACGCCCGTCCTGTCGTCGGCTTGCCTTACGATTCGTTCATCGTCGGCCACCGGGTCGACAACGTGAACACCCTGCGCCTGTGGGCGGCGCGCGCCACGCGCGACTTCGATCTGCAGTTCTTCAACGAGGGCGATTACCGCCGCGCCGTCGAAGAGAAGATCGACACCGAGAACATCTCCAAGGTCCTGTACCCGAACGATCAAAGCGACGAGGGGCGCGAGCTGCGCCTCAAGCAGCAGTATTTCTTCGTCGCCTGTTCCATCGCCGACATCATCAAACGCTATAAATCGAACCACGCGTCGTTCGACGGGTTCGCCGACAAGGTGGCCATCCAGCTGAACGACACGCATCCGTCCATCGGCGTGGCCGAGTTGATGCGCGTGCTGGTCGATCTGGAGGGCCTCGACTGGGACGTGGCCTGG
>DATLVT010000882.1:0-8484 GCA_035577105.1 Polyangia bacterium | reverse complement strand
GTACGCCAGGAACTTCGCGCCGCCCTTCTTCGCCAGCACCTTGGTGATCGCCGCCGTCAGCGTCGTCTTCCCATGGTCGACGTGTCCGATCGTCCCGATGTTCAGGTGCGGTTTGTTTCGTACGAATTTTTCTTTGGCCATCGGATTGTCCCTCGTTCCTTTGCCTCTATCTTGGCTTGCCTTGCTTGCTTTGCTTTTGCTTGCGCGGTTTCAAACCGTGTCGAGCCCACGACCCGGATTGAACGGGTGACCTCGTCCTTACCAAGGACGTGCTCTACCAACTGAGCTACGTGGGCAACGCCCTTATGTCACTTCGTCATTTCTCGAGCGGCTTGCTGAGCGGGAGACGGGTCTCGAACCCGCGACGTCCAGCTTGGAAGGCTGGAGCTCTACCAACTGAGCTACTCCCGCATTGTCTTCGTCACTCTCCTCGTTTGTTCCTGCTGGATGGCTTGTTCATTTTGATCGTTGGCAAAATCAATGTGGTGGGTGGACGGGGAAGGAATCGAACCTTCGTAGGCAAACGCCGGCAGATTTACAGTCTGCTCCCTTTGGCCACTCGGGAACCCGTCCTTGTCGGAGAGGCCGTCGAGGCATCCCGTGCTGATCAGTGATTTCTCGAAACGTCCTCCGTGTGCCTCCCTTTGCCGGAGCTGGCGATGGGACTCGAACCCGCAACCTGCTGATTACAAATCAGCTGCTCTACCATTGAGCTACGCCAGCGCCCGTCCCTCCGTGCAATACCTGATGTCCGCCTGATGATGTCTTGTGATTTTGATGACTTTGAGGGTCTGAACGCGTCGGCATACCTATCCCCCGGCGCGCGCAGAGCGCGAACGTATAGTCCGAGGGCGCCCCAGTGTCAAGCCCATTTGCCCCCGGCGGCCCGCGACATGGCCGGCTTCTTGCCAGTGTCGGTCCAGTTGTCGGCGCTGCGCCGCGCCAGTACGCCGTCGGGCTACAGGATCTGGCGCTGAAAGGCCGGGGGCGGCGGTGGCTGATTCGGTTCGCGGATGGAGGGCGGATCGGGTTGCGCCGGGGCCCCGGCCCCGGAGCGGGAAGCCGGAGGGACAGGCATCTTGGGTCCGGGCGGCGGACTGGCTGGCGCCACCTCCGGCCCCTCGTCTCCAGGGGACAGCCGGGCGCTCGGGTCCAGGAGCTTTTGCAGCTTGGCGTAGGCCAGCTTGGATTTGTCCCGCCACTCGTTGTCGACGCCCAGACGTTCCAGCATCAGCAGGTTCTGCTCGTGCACCCGCACCGACTTCTCCAGCAGGATGCGGATCTTCTTGCGCAGCTCCTCGAAATAGACCTCGCGCTTTTCGGCGTGCGCCGGTCCCAGCAGCTCTGCCGGCACCGGCGCGTGGATGAAGGCGTCGTAGAACTCTTCATATAATGAGCCGACCTGGTACCCCGAGGCCGACGCCCACTGCGGGTTGCCCAGCTTGATGGTGTCGATGTACTGGCGCTGGGCGGACAGCAGCAGGCGGGCCTTGTCTTCCATGTCGATGCCCATCTGTTTCTCAGGCAGCCGCAGGGGTATGGCGCGGAAGCGTTCGTGGGGAATCTGGCCCAGGTGGTACTTGCACAGGCCCAGATAGAAATCGGTCTGCAGCCGCTCGTCCTTTTCGATCTGCGTGTAATAGGCCAGCGCTGACCGGAATGTCCGCTCCGCCGTCTCCAGATCGCGCAGCTTGAACTGGGCGAACCCGCGGCGGCCCAGCGCCTCGATCCGGTCGTCGGCGCTCAGGTCTTTTCGCTGCAGGATCTGCGCGAAGATCTCCGCCGACGTCGGCCAGTTCTCCATCTCGGCGTACGAGGCGCCGGTCTGGTAAAGAGCGTCCTTGGCGTCCTCGCTGTCTGGAAACTGGGCAATCAGCGCTCGAAACTTCTCGATGGCCGCCGCCCAGTCCTTCTTTCCCTGCAGGGCCAGACCGGTGTTGTACAGGGCGGCCTTCTGGTAGCGAGGGTCGTTGAACTCCTTCTGCAGTCGATCGTACGTCCGGATGGCGTCGTCATAGCGCTTTGCCGACAGCGCGGCGCCGGCCTGTTCGAAAAGCTCGGTGGCGTCGAACGCCTCCAGGTGAGAGCCCGCCCCGTCGGGTCCCTTGACGGCGGCGATCTTGATTGGCTCCATCTCGTACTCGGTCACCGCCGGCGTCGGGTTGGCCGGTGTGACGGTCTTGCCGCTGGTGGCGCAGGCCGACGTCACGGCGATCGCCAGCGCCAGCAACCCCGGAAAAAGCCTGTCGACTGAACGCAACGTCATGGTGCCCATTGATTGTTAGTGACAACCAGATCGGGTGCCAGGTTCCGATGATCTGAGGGGAACCCTGGAAGTGTTCCCTGGCCCTCCCGCGACGGACTCCGCTCGGGCCAAGCCCGAGCTCCGTCCACGCGCTTGAACGGCCGCCACGAATCAGGCAGGGTCGGTCGGTGGCCCAAAGGACGCCGACGACGAACGAACTCATCTCCGCCGCCACCATCGCCCGCCGCGTCGTCGAGCTGGGCCAGGAGATCGACGGACGCCTGCCGCCCGGCCCCCTGAGCGTGGTGGGCGTGCTGCGGGGCGCCTTCATCTTCATGGCCGACCTGGTACGGGCGATCCCGCGCACCATGACCTGCGACTTTCTGGGCGTGCGCAGCTACGGTGACGCCACCGTTTCTTCCGGCGTCGTCGAGATCACCAGCGATCTGAGCGCCCCCATCGCCGGGCGCCACGTCCTTCTGGTGGAGGACATCGTCGACACCGGTCTCACCCTGCGCTACCTGCTTGACCTGCTGGCGGCGCGCGGACCGGCCAGCATTCACACCTGCGCGCTCATGTCCAAACCAACGCCCGGACAGCCGGCGATGAAGATCGACTTCGTCGGCTTCGAAGCGCCCGACGCCTTTGTGGTCGGCTACGGCCTGGACGCGGCGCAGCTTTACCGCAA
Organism: Polyangia bacterium; assembly: GCA_035577105.1. Classification (GTDB taxonomy): domain Bacteria; phylum Myxococcota_A; class Polyangia; order Fen-1088; family Fen-1088; genus DATKEU01. The sequence goes on along the minus strand of DATLVT010000882.1, from coordinate 5,551 downwards.
CCTTCCTTATATAGCGGCGCTCGAACCGGAATAGCGCGGATCGACGGCGGACTCTGCCCGCCGGCGAAGCCACTACTTCTTGTGTCGGGCCAGCTCGGCCAGCAGGCGTTGCTTCAGCGAATTGTAACGCTGTAAAAATTCGAAGTTGCTCTGCCGGAAGGCCTGCAGATAACGGCGCTCGCGCGTCTTCTGGCGCAGCGCCTCGCGGATCTCCTGCAGGGGCGCCACCAGCTGGCGGTGGTCATTGAACTTGGGGATGAGGTTCATGATCCGGCTCCCCTCCACCATCTTCAGCTCGCCGGATAGACCGCCGCGCCCCGGTGGACTGTAAAGCAACGTCACCGCATCGGAGGCCGCCGACTTCACCGTCTTGACCACCATCGACCCTGGCAGATCCGGAAGCTGCTCCTTGACCATGACGATGTGGGGTCGGGTCTGGCTGACCACGTCCAGGGCTTCCCCGCCGGTCAGCGCCGGGCGGAACCGCCACCCCTCCGCCGCCGGCAGGACGTCCTGCAGCTGCGGCACCGCGCCCGGATCGTCGTCGACCAGCACGACGTTGACGACGTCCAGCTTCTCCTCGCGCCCGCCTTCGCTCTCGCCGGGCTGGACCCGTCCCAGGATCTTGTCCTCCATGTCCAGCAGCTGCCGGGACAGCTCACGCATCTTGCGCAGGAAATCTTCGTGGCTCTCCGAGACCTCTTCCAGGAGGGTGTTGCGCTCGCTGGCCGATTTCAACTCGGTGGCGGCGTCCAGGACGCGCTCGCGCAGATAGGGAACCACGTCCGGCTCTTTGAGGACCACGTCGATGGCGCCGCCCCGGAAGGCCTTCACCGCCAGGTCGAACGTCTTGCGCGCGGTCATCATCACCACCGCCGTCAGGGCCGATTTGTCGCGGGAAAACTGCAGCAGCTCCAGCCCGCCGCCGGGGGTGGGCGTGTCGACGTCCAGCAGGGCCACGGCGAAAAACTTGTTCAGCAGTTGATCACGGGCCCTCACGGGATCCGTGGTGCTGGTGACGATCAGGCCCACCCGCGTGAGCAGGCGTTCCAGGCCGCGCAGGACCTGCTCGTCGCAGTCGACGACAAGAATCTCCTGGCCGGCCGCCGCCGGACGAGACATCGGCCCCTCGGGACCCATTTTCGACGACGAACCTCCACCGGGCTGCTGTGAAGACTGATCGATTGCCACCGTCGCAAAGCTACTCCGATTCCGCCGCCTTCGCGAGATTCCAGACCATTGCCAGCAGCGCTCCGCCGGCTTTCGCTGTCGGCCGGACACTGGTACAATCGTGACGGGATCGTGCAAATGAACTCGATTTTCGACCGAGTTCTCCAGGCCGCGCGCCAGCTGGGCGCCTCGGATGTTCACCTCAAGGCGGGGCTGCCACCGGTGTTCCGGATCAAGGGCGACCTGCGGACGGTGCGCGACGTGCCGCCGCTGACCCGCGAAGTGGTGCAGACCTTCGCGCTCGGCATCATGAACGACCGCCAGCGCGATCTGTTCGAACGGACCTGGGACGTCGACCTGGCTTATGCCACCAGCGACGGCGTTCGTTACCGGGTGAACGTGTTCCAGCAGCGCGGGGCGGTGGGCATGGTGATGCGGCTGATCCCCCCCGATGTCCCACCCTTCGAAAAGTTGAACCTGCCCGCCGCCGTGCTGGCCCTGGCCGACTCCGAGCGCGGCATGGTGCTGGTCACCGGCGTCACCGGTTCGGGCAAGTCGACCACGCTGGCGGCGATGGTCGACTACATCAATTCGCGGCGCGCCTGCCACATCCTCACCGTCGAGGACCCGGTCGAATACGCCTTCAAGGACAGGCGCAGCGTCATCAACCAGCGCGAGATCGGCTTTGACACCACCAGCTTCTCCAAGGCCCTGCGCGCGGCCCTGCGCCAGGATCCCGACGTCATCCTGGTCGGCGAGATGCGTGACCTGGAGACCATCGAGATCGCCATGCTGGCGGCGGAGACCGGCCACCTGGTGCTGTCCACGCTGCACACGCTGGACGCGGTGGAGACCGTGAACCGCATCGTCTCGGTTTTTCCGCCCCACCAGCAGGCCCAGGCCCGGCTGCAGCTGGCCGGCATCATCAAGGGGGTCATCTCCCAGCGCCTGGTGCCGCGCGCCGACGGCAAAGGGATGGTGCCTGCGGTCGAGATCCTGGTCGGCACCGCCCGCGTGCGCGAGCTGATCGCCGATCCCAAGCGCACCCGAGAGATCAATGAAGCCATCGCCACCGGCAAGCACCCGTATGGCATGGTCAGCTTTGACCAGTCGCTGACCGATCTGGTCCGCAGCAAGACCATCACCTACGAAGAAGCGCTGTCGCACGCCACCAACCCCGACGACTTCGCCCTGTTTTTCCGCGGCGTCAGCAAGGGGGGCAGCACCGTCGACGAGCCAGGACCCCACAACAACCCCGCCGACGCAGAGCTGGAAGTTGACGACGGCAGCATCGTCGACCCGGCGGCGCCGGGCGGCTTTCAGATTGACCGGTTCAAGCGCTGATTTTTCCGTCGCCGGCTGTTGAGCAGGCGGCCTTGGCCGACTAGTCTAGGCCCTTCATGTCCACGTCTCCCCTGAAGTCACCTGCCCCCGCGTCTGACGCCGTCCGGCGCCAGTTTCTCGACTATTTTCGCTCCAAAGGCCACGAGGAGGCGCCGAGCTCGTCGCTGGTGCCCCAGAACGATCCGACGTTGCTGTTCACCAACGCGGGGATGAATCAGTTCAAGGACGTCTTCACCGGCCAGGCCCGGCTGCCCTTTGTCCGCGCCACCAGCTCGCAAAAATGCGTGCGCGCCGGCGGCAAGCACAACGACCTGGAGAACGTCGGACGCACCGCCCGCCACCACACGTTCTTCGAGATGCTGGGGAACTTTTCCTTCGGCGACTACTTCAAGGCAGACGCCATCGCCTTTGCTCACGAGCTGCTCACCGGCGTCTACGGCATCGACGCCAAGCGCCTCATCTACACGGTCCACTATTCGGACGACGAAGCACGCCAGCTTTGGAAGAAGATCGCCGGCGTCGGCGACGACCGGGTGATCTCGCTGGGCGACAAGGACAACTTCTGGGCCATGGGCGAGACCGGTCCCTGCGGCCCTTGCAGCGAGATCCACTATTTCCAGGGCGCTGACATCCCCTGCGCCGAGGAGGCCGCCGGCCGTGCTTGCCAGGGGGCCGCCTGCGACTGCGATCGCTGGGTGGAGATCTGGAACCTGGTCTTCATGCAGTTCGAGCAGCTGGGCCCCGGCAACAGGCGCCCGCTGCCCAAGCCGTCCGTCGACACCGGTATGGGGCTGGAGCGCCTGTGCGCGGTGCTGCAGGGCGTGCGGTCGAACTACGAGACGGACCTGCTGCGACCGCTCATCGACAAGGCCGCTGCGCTGTCGGGCAAGGCGTTCCAGCCGGCCGACTACCAGGGGCATTCGGTGTCGATGCGGGCCATCGCCGACCATGCGCGCGCGGCGGCTTTCTTGATCGCGGACGGCGTCTTTCCCGAGAAGACCGGACGCGAGTACGTCCTGCGCCGGATCATGCGCCGGGGCGTCTACCACGGCTGGCTGCTGGGGATCCGCGAACCGTTCCTGGCCGCCATGGCCGGGTTGGTCATCGAGAAGATGGCCGGCGTTTACGCCGAGCTGCGCGAGCGACGCGAGCTGATCCTGAAGATCGCCAGCGAGGAAGAGCTGCGCTTCCGCGAGACGCTGGACCGGGGCGTGAAGATCCTGGAGCAGGAGTTCAAAGCCGGCGGCAACGGTCCGGGCAGGACCAGCCTCTCCGGTGACGTGGCGTTCAAGCTGTACGATACGTTCGGCTTCCCGCTGGACCTCACCCGGGTCATCGCCGAGCAGAACGGCTGGACCGTCGACGAGCCGGGCTTCGAGCGGGCCATGGACGAGCAGCGCCACCGCAGCGAGTTTCACGGCTCGGGCGAGGTGGCCGTCGAGGCGGTGTTTCAGAAGGTCGCCGCCCGCGTGGGCGCCACCCCGTTTCTCGGCTACGACAGCACCAAGGCGTCGTCCAGGATCGTCGCCCTGCTGGCCGAAGGGGTCGAGGTCGACGTGGTCGGCCCGTTCTCGAAACGGGTGGCGGTGGTGACCGCCGAGACGCCCTTCTACGGCGAACAGGGCGGCCAGGTCGGCGACGCCGGCACGCTCACCGGCGGCAAAGGGACCTTCTCCGTCGACGACGTCAAGCGCCCGGTGTCGACGCTGTACGTGCACCTTGGCCAGATCAAGACCGGCGAGCTGCGCGTCGGCGACACCGTCGAGCTGACAGTCGACGTCGCCCGCCGCGACGCCATTCGCCGCAACCACTCGGCCACGCACCTCCTTCACTGGGCGCTGCGCACCACCCTGGGCGAGCACGTCACGCAGAAGGGCTCGCTGGTGGCGCCGGACCGCCTGCGCTTCGATTTTTCTCACTTCGCGCCGCTGACGCCGGAAGAACGTCAGCGGGTCGAGGACCTGGTCAACGCCCGCGTGCGCGCCAACCTGCCCGCCGCCACCGACGTGCTGGCCATCGCCGAGGCCAAGAAGGCCGGCGCCATCGCCTTCTTCGGTGAAAAATACGGCGACACCGTACGCGTGGTGAGCATGGGCGAATCGAAGGAGTTCTGCGGCGGCACCCACGTGTCGCGCACCGGCGACATCGCCTTCTTCAAGCTCACCGAGGAGACCGGCGTGGCCCAGGGCGTCCGGCGTATCGAGGCGGTCACCGGCGAGGGCGCGCTCGGCTACGTGCACAAGATGGAAGGCGAGCTGGCGGCGGCCGGCGACCTCTTGCGGGGCGGCCTCTTCGAGGTCAGCGCCAAGGTGACCCGGCTCCAGGCGGACCTGCGCGAACGCGACAAGGAGATCGAGCGCCTCAAGCGCAAGCTGGCCTCGGGTGGGGGCCGCGATCTGCTCAGCGAGGCGCAGGACATCGGCGGGGTGCGCGTGCTGGCCACGCGCGCCGACGTGGCCGACCCCAAGGCGTTGCGCGAGGTCGCGGACCAGCTGCGCGACAAGCTGCGCTCGGGCGTGGTGGTGCTGGCGGGCGTGGAAGGGGAAAAGATCGCGCTCGTGTCCATGGTGACGCCCGACCTGGTCTCGCGGTTCAACGCCGGCAAGATCGTGGGCGAGGTGGCCAAGGAGGTGGGCGGCAAGGGCGGCGGGCGCGCCGATATGGCGCAAGGCGGGGGCAGTCGTCCGGACCTGCTCGACGGCGCCCTGGCCCGCGTCTTCGAGATGGTTCGTGGCTGAATCGCAGGCCGCGCCACAGCCGGCGGGATTCGTCCTGGAACCGGCTGATCAAAACGCCACGCTGGCCGCGGCCCTGCGGCGTCGACTCCCCGGACGCAGCTGGGCCGACGTTCGTCGGCTGTGCGAAAGCGGCAAGGTCCTCGTCGACGGCGAGCGGGCGCTGGATCCGGCCAGGCGAATCACCGACGGACAGCGCGTCGAGATCCGCATGACGGCGCCGCGCCCGCGGGTGACCATTCCCGACTTCTCCATCGTGTTCGAGGATCCGCACCTGCTTGTGATCGAGAAACCGGCCGGGA
>DATLVT010000881.1:0-4504 GCA_035577105.1 Polyangia bacterium | reverse complement strand
CAGGGCCAGGATGCCGCGCCGGCCGGTGACGGGGTGGGTCCCGCCCGGGACCAGCTGCAGCTCGCCCGCCCACCAGACCCGGGTGCTGTTCTTTGTGGCCAGCGCCAGGTAGCTGTCGAAGTCCAGGTTGGCCAGCTCGGGAAAGCTGCGCAGAAACTGCAGGTGCAACGGATAGGCGGCGGTGTTCTGAAAGACGCAGCGGCGATCCAGCGGCGCGGGCGGCTTGCGTCCGTCGACGGCGCCCAAATACTTGACCGACCAGCCTTCGCCCTGCAGCGCCGCGAAGTCTTGCGCGGTCTCCAATCGCTCGACGTAGCGCGCGCCGTTCGGATCGCCGGGGCTGGGCGACGGGTCGACCGGGGTGGGCGCGTTGTCGCCGCATCCGTCGGCCAGCGCCACGACGAGCAGTGCGGTCAGAAGAGAGGGCGGGCGTCGCATCATGGGAACGTACAAAATCACGGACCTCCAGATCCGTCCCTTTGTGCCGGGTGCGGCGCGCCTGTTTCAGTGGTCGTGCTCTTTTTTCGATCCCCTCTCCGATTTCGTGGGTGATAGGTCTGACAGGTTTCGCGGCGCGGCGGCCCGCTAGGTCGATGGGCGAGACTGCGGGCTTTGCCACATCTCGTTGACCGAGACGCCCATCTCGACCAGCGCCTGGTCGGCGACGCGCAGGCGGCGGCTGATCTCGCGGGCGATGTTCAGCACCAGCAGCGTGTACACCTCAGGGTGGCGATCGTACAGCTTGGCGATCTCGCGGTTGCCGAGGCGAAAGAGCACCGCCGGCGTCAAGGCGCGCACCGTGGCCGAGCGGGGCTGGATGTCGATCAGTGACATCTCACCCACACAATCGCCCGCGCGCAGCACCGCCAGGCGGACCTCGGCCCCCTGGGCGGCACGCTTGCAGACCTCCAGCGTTCCGTCACAGACGACGAAGACGCTTGCGGCCGCTTCGCCTTCGCTGACCACCTGCACGCCGACGGCGACCTGTCCCACTGTGCCGGCGGCGATGATCCAGTCCAGGTGCTGTTCCGCCAGGCCGGCGAAGACCGGGACCTGTCCCAGAAAATTGCGATCCAGCGCTCGCCCCATCGCCCCCATGATCATCGTCGGCATCGTCACCACGGTAACGCGCGTTGCTGCAGGGGTCCAGGCGCGGGGCAGGCGCTCAGTGTCGCTTGAAGAACTGCACGGCGCGTTCGTGCTTCTCGGCGGCGGAGCGCGAGCTGAACGTGCCCAGGTTGCGGCGCTGGCCCGTCTTGGGATCGATCTTTCGCGAGTACAGTCGGTACTGGCCTGACGACAGCTTGCGAATCATGACGGCGTCTCCTTTCGGCGTGGCCCCATCCTCAATGTGATGCGTAGGCCGGGGGTGGCAAGGCCGGCTCACGGCGTGAAAGGACGCCGGGGTGACCCGTTTGGGTCAACGGGGTACTCTCTGACCCGGCAGGGGCAACGATCGACGTCTCCCCGAAAAGACGATGGTCGCCGCGAATTCGACAACCATGAAGCTCGCCATCTTCCTCGCCATCTTGCTCGCCGGCTGTCTCTCGCTGATCGCCGCCGCGGGCTGCAGCAAGGCCGGGCTGCGCGCCGACGGCGATGCGGGAACCGGAGCGGGGGACGTTGCGCGAAATAATGACGGGACTGTCATCGAGGCGGCCGCCCCGTCGGCGGACGCGAACAGTCCCGGTTCCGGCGTCGACAGCGGGGCAGCGACCAGTTGCGGCAGCGTGGCCTCGGCGGGCGTCTATGTGCTGGACGACCAGGGCACGCTGCTTCGGTTCGATCCGGGAACCGTGAGCTTCACCCGCCTGGGCGCGCTGAACTGCCCGAATGTGAATGCCGGGGAGTACAACTCGATGGCCGTCGATCGCAACGGATTTGCCTGGATCAATGCCTTTTCGGGCGGCAAGAGCCAGCTGTTCAAGCTGGACATCCGCACGGTCGCTTGCACCGCCACCGCCTTTGACGGCGGGGAGCTGCAAACCTTCGGTATGGGGTTCTCATCCAATCAGCCCGGTTCGCCGGACGAGACGCTGTTCATCGACAGCCAGGTTCACGGCACAGACGGCAACAAGTTCGGGTCGATCGGCTTTCCGTCGCTGGGCTTCACCAACCTGGGGCGCACCGACGGCAGCCTCGAGTTCACCGGCACCGGCGACGCGCAGCTGTGGGGTTTTCATCCCGATCAGCCGGCCGTCATCGGGCAGATCGACAAGACCAGCGGTGTCTTCATCAAGACCTATTCGGCGCCCCCCATCACCGCCAGAGGGGGCCAGGTGGCCTTCGCCTTCGCGTTCTGGGCCGACATGTTCTGGATCTTTCTCAAGGACGGGAACGTCCCGTCGTCCAGCGTCTACAGCGTGGCTCGCAGCACCGGCGAACTCACGCGCGCCCTCGCCGACGCGCAGCTGGTCATCGTGGGCGCCGGCGTCTCGACCTGCGCGCCGTTCATCATTCCGTGAGGCGGCTGGTGTCCGGAGGGCGAATCCGGACTTCTTCCTGGGAGCGCGTTTCCATCTCGATGGCGTCGGGATAGGCCTCCATGCCCATCTCGGCGATGTCCAGTCCGCCCACCTCGTCCTCGGGGCTGACGCGCAGGCCGATGGCCTTCTTGATTCCCAACCAGGCCAGCATCGAGGTCGTGAAGCTGAAGGCGCCCACCACCACCACGGCTTCCAGCTGCGCGCCCAGCTGGGCGAAACCGCCGCCTCGAAACAGGCCGTCATGCGCCAGGCCGCCATACCCTTTGACGCCGAACAGGCCGACGCAGATCGTCCCGAAGACGCCGTGGACCAGGTGCACCGACGTCGCGCCCACCGGATCGTCCAGCCGCAGGCGATCAAACATCACCACCGCCTCGACGACGGTGATACCGGCGATGCCGCCGATGATGATGGACGCTTCCGGCGTGACATACGCGCAGGGCGCGGTGATGGACACCAACCCGGCCAGGCAGCCGTTGACGGTCAACGAGAAGTCAGGCTTGCCATGCCGCCACCAGGCATACAGCGTCGCCACCAGTGTGCCGGTGCAGGCCGACAGGTTGGTGACCACGGCGATGCGCGCGATTGCTTCGGGATCAAGGCTCATGGTCGAGCCGGGATTGAACCCGAACCAGCCCAGCCAGAGGATCATGCCGCCCAGAAACACATAGCCCATGTTGTGCCCGGGCACCGTGGTGGGTTTGGCGCCAGCGGGATAGCGACCGAGGCGCGGGCCCAGCACAATGATGCCGGCCAGCGCCGCCCAGCCGCCCACGCTGTGAACCACCGTCGAACCGGAGAAGTCTTTCATGCCTGCCTGGGCCAGAAATCCGCCGCCCCACACCCAGTGGCCGGCGATGGGATAGACGATCGCCGTCAAGATCAGCGAGAAGACCAGAAACGAGGCGTATTTCATGCGCTCGTTGACCGAGCCCGAGACGATGGTGGCTGACGTTCCGCAGAACACCAGCTCGAAGCAGAATTTCGCCAGCAACGGTACGCCGGCCCAGTTCAACGAGCCGAAGATTCCTTGATACCGGCTGCCCACGGCCGGACTGTTATCGGCGCCACCCAGCAACCAGCCGCCCGCGGTTCCCAGCAAACCACCGTCGGAAAACATCAGCCCAAACCCGGCGAAATAGAACCCCAGCGTCGAGATGGCAAAGACCACGAAGTTCTTCGACAGGATCATGGTGGCGTTCTTCTTGCGGCAAAGGCCGGCTTCCACCAGGCCGAAGCCGGCGTTCATGAAGAAGACCAGAAAGGCGGTCAACAGGACCCACCCGGTGTCCGCGGCAACCTTCAGCTGTTCGGGCGTCATGAGCGACGGATGGTAGCGGACATTCGCGAATCCAATGTTTCGTCTTGGTCGAGACTGATCTTCACCCACCTTGCTCGACTGGGTGTCTGACGCCCCCCCGACCAGGCGGCACTCAGTGATGTCCCCAAGATTCGTTTTCGTGGTCGGCGCATCTATTCATGCGTACCTTGTTCGCCAAAGGAGTCACCATGAAAGCCGTTGTCCTGCCCGCGTACGGAGAGGCCGATCGACTGGAGCTGCGTGACATCGCCCAGCCCACGCCAGGTCCCGGCGAGATCAAGGTGCGCGTCGTGGCCGCCAGCCTCAACCCGATCGACTGGAAGCTGCGCGGCGGGGCCTACCAGAAGTACATGCCGCTCGACCTGCCGGCCGTGCTGGGGCGCGACGCCTCGGGCGAGGTCGTCGCCGTCGGCCCGGGCGTCCGCGCGCCGCGCGTGGTCGCGCGCGTGCTTGGCGTCGTGAAGCAGGCGCACGCCGAGTACGTCGTCGCGCCGGCGGACGCCTGGGCGGAGCTGCCGGCCGGGCTGGATATCGTCGACGCGGCGGCGCTGCCGCTGGTGCTGGTCACGGGCGCGCAGCTCGTCGAAGAGGCGGCCGACGTCCGCGAGGGGCAGACGGTGCTGGTCACGGGCGCGACGGGTGCCGTGGGACGCGTCGCCGTGTTCGTGGCGAAAGGGCGGGGCGCCACAGTCTATGC